>DKWG01000046.1 GCA_002491605.1 Ruminococcus sp. UBA7158 | reverse complement strand
AATCTTTGCGTTAAGTGCGCCGTTTATAAGAATTGTCTTACGAACCTTTTCGGTTTCAACGTCATTCAGGAAATAGCATCCTCTTGAAGCAAATTCGTTCTTAACAGCGTCGTATACGCTTTCGAGAACTATGACAGACTGCTCGGAAGCACAAATCATACCGTTGTCAAAGGTCTTGGAGTGAATAATTGAGTTTACAGCCAGCAAAACATCGGCAGTGTCGTCGATGATAGCAGGGGTGTTGCCTGCGCCTACGCCCAAAGCCGGCTTGCCGCTTGAGTAAGCCGCCTTAACCATTCCGGGTCCGCCGGTTGCCAATATGATGTCAGCTTCCTTCATAACGGTATTTGTAAGCTCCAATGAAGGAACGTCTATCCAATCGATAATGCCCTCGGGTGCGCCTGCTTCAACAGCAGCCTCCAAAACCAGCTTAGCAGCTGCAATGGTTGAGTTCTTAGCTCTGGGGTGAGGGCTGATGATAATTGCGTTTCTTGTCTTTAAAGCAATCAGACATTTAAATATAGCGGTAGATGTGGGGTTGGTGGTAGGAATAACAGCGGCTATAACGCCTATCGGCTCAGCAATCTTTTTAATGCCGTATGCCTTGTCTTCCTCGATGACGCCGCAGGTCTTGGTGTTTTTGTAGGCGTTGTAGATATACTCGGCAGCATAGTGGTTTTTAATAACCTTGTCCTCGACAACTCCCATTCCTGTTTCTTCAACGGCGAGCTTGGCAAGTGATATTCTTGCCTTGTCGGCAGCCGAAGCAGCAGCCAGGAAAATCTTGTCGACCTGCTCCTGAGTGTAGCCGGCAAAGGCTCTTTGAGCCTTTCTTACACGCTCAATGGCAGCTTCGAGCTGTTCAACACTGTTGATGATTTCATAAGTCTTTGGTTCCATGTTCACTATCTCCTTATAATTATTGATGTAACTGATTGTTTAAATATGCCAATGACAAAGCGAGATTCTCTTGCTTTAGCAATACTCCCTCGGGAACAACGAGCCTGCACGGAGCAAAGTTCCATATTGCATCTATTCCGCTTTTAACCAGCATATCGCACACGCTCTGCGCCGAGCCTTCGCCTACGGTGATAATGCCTAAGCGTATGCTGTTGTCCCTGCAAAAATCATAGATTTCCGAGACCGGCAGAATGTCCTTTGAATCGCCGCCTTCTTTGCGTACAAGCTTATCATTGCAGTCAAAAGCGGCAACTATCCTGACGCCGTACTCTTCAAATCCGTTGTAATCCAAAAGAGCACGTCCGAGCTTTCCTGCTCCGACTAACACCGCAGGTGTTAAGCTGTTGCAGCCGAGCCTGTCTTCGATTTCTTGTATCAGCTCGCTTTTTATGTACCCCACCTTGGGTCTTCCGCCGCCGCTCACCGAAGCAAGGTCTTTTCTGACCTGAACCTCTCCGAGCGAAAGTCCCCTTGCCAGCGCCGCAGCAGAAATTGTATCGGGGCTGTCCTCAGATAGATTCTTTAGATACTGCAAATACTTAGGGAGCCTGCCGAGAGTCGCTTTCGGAATTGCATTTTTATCCATTGCAACCTCCTTCTCCGCTCGCCAATCAAAAAATAAAACTGATTAACGCTTTGTTTTCTACATAATAGCATATTTCGAGCTTCAGAGGAATAATCAAAATGTTATATCGGTATTATCTATATCGATAACACCATTATCTAATCCGAATTATCGGCACTTCAGTTACGGTCAATTCTGTTTAAATGTAACGCAAATCACTTAATATACCGCCTTCTGGACTCGCACAGAGCAGTTATAAAGCTGCTGTCAAGACTTGATAGCTTATGCTCACTGCGGAAAATAATTACGTCCTTATATATCCTGGTATTGTCCTTGCATGGTCTTTGAACTAAGTCGTAACGATTTAACGCCCTATCCGAGGTCGGCGAGACCCACATAAACGTCTCGTGGTTCTGGGTGAGGAGATCAAACTGTACAGCCCTGTCGAAAATGAAAATATGCCTGTCGGTCGTGTCCGTCAGCTCTTCCTTAACCAGCTTTGCAATCGGCAGATTAGGCATATCAGGGTCAGCATGAGAGATTTCGATGTACGGTCGCAAATCTGATGTCATGATTTCTTCCTTTTGAGCAAGCATATGGTCCTTGTGCATAATCAGCACATACAAAAACTCGCTTATCATCTCGTACGACAAGCCCTTTTCGTCCAGCATATCCTTGATGTATTTATCGTAATCACGGGCATATCTTATTATGCCTAAGCTGCAATCATTATTCAAAACGCTGTTTATGGTCTGCTGCGAGTTTGTCTCTCTGTAAAAGATTTCTGCACTGCCCTGCTGTATTTCCCCGGAAAACTCCGCAAAAGCTTCGGATATATAGTACGCGCGAGGCACGGAAATTGAAAATCGCTGCTTTTTCTGAGTCCCCTGCTTATACATCAGCTCGACCTCGTCTATCTGCTTCAAAATCCGCTGAGCGTAATTGATGAATTCCTCGCCCTCGGGAGTCAAAACCATGCCCTTGGCGGAACGGCTGAAAATAACAATCCCCAAGTCGGCCTCAAGCTCTTTTATAGAGCGGCTTATATTAGGCTGCGCAACAAACAGCGATTCCGCCGCTTTATTGAGCGAGCCTAAACGTGCAACCTCTACAGCATATTTCATATGAAGAATGTTCATTCAACCACCGCCGTTATCAATTATTTTTCCGGATTAATCGTTATGATAGCTTTTACGGTTATTATATCATTGCACAATAAAAAAATCAATTGCCTTAAGTCCGCAGCATCGACTTAAACTGATAAATCATTTTGAAAAATTTTTATTTCCTCTTGACTGTCTCGTTATACAATGGTATAATCAATTATACAATCGTATAATGAAAGGAGAACTGCAAAATGAAGAGCTTAGGAGAAGCAGAGCTTGAGATAATGCAGGTTATATGGAACAGCGATTCAGCCGTCACATCTAACTACATTTTAAAGGAGCTTGAGGGCAAGAGAAGGTGGTCACTTTCAACGCTTATGACATCGCTTGCACGTTTGTCTGCAAAGGAATTTGTTAAATGCGACAGAACGTCGGGTACAAATATGTATTCATACATAATATCCGAAAGTGAATACAAGGCAAGTGCCGGAACAGGCTTTTTAAAAAGCTTATACAACAATTCGATATGCAATATGGTCGCATCACTGTATAACGACAAAAAGCTGAGTGATGAGGACATCAAGGAGCTTAAGAACTACCTCAACGAACTGGGAGATGATAAGAAGTGAATGAGTTATTTCTCAAATACTTAAGCGTATCTGTGTCTGTCGGTCTGGTGATTGTTGCAGTCGGTCTTATATCACCGATTATCAACAAGCGATACGGTGCAAGGTGGAAAAAGTATATCTGGCTTTTTCTTGCTGTTTTACTCTTAATACCGTTCGGCGGATTTCTTGCCGATAAAAATATAAACGAAGCTCCCGGTGCTTCTTCACAGGTCGGCATTGTTCAAGACAACGCTTTAGCTCAAGATGAACGTGAGCCGGCGGCACAATTCAGGTTTTTGATGGTAGAGCTTCCCGGGCAGGTTGAAAGACCGATAAACTACGAACAATATGAGCGCGGCGAAACTAAGGTTGAAATCAGTGCGCTTGACGTATTGACAGCTGTCTGGATTTTAGGTGCTGTTATCTTTTTTGGCGTTCATCTGCTCAGTTACCTGCATTTCCGACATAGGATTAAACGCTTCGGCAAAAGGCTTAAAAGCGGCTCTGCATTTTTGATTGCAAATGAAATCAAGAAGCAGCTGAATATAAAGTCGCGAATATCAATTGTTAAATACGGCGACAATATAAGTCCGATGATGATCGGATTTTTCAGACCTATTATCCTGCTTCCGAATGCTGAGTTCACCGACGAAGAGCTGTATTATATAATCCTTCACGAATTTATCCACTTCAAACACCGTGATATCTGGGCAAAGCTGTTGCTGACGGCTTCGGTATCCGTTCACTGGTTCAATCCGTGCGTTTACTATATGCGCTATCAGGCGTCCAAGGATATGGAGCTGTTTTGCGATGACGGCGTTGTCTCAATGTCGGAAAAACGTCCGTACGCCGAGGCAATACTCAGCACAATGAGTGCCGGAAGGGGCGGCAGAGTTGCGTTTTCAACGCATTTTTCAGGTACAAAGAAGGTCATGAGGCAAAGACTGGAGAATATTATGAACAAATTCAATAAGAAAAACGGCATTATTATCTTAACGGCAGTTATGCTCATAGCAGTCCTGCTGGGGTCTATGGTCGGCTGCACTGTAAACAAATCCGAAAATGACGGCGATTTAACCGACGGCAGAAATTCCGAGCGTATCAGCGATGCCGAAAGCTCCGAGCTTATACAAAAATACCTGCAATACGAAAAGTATTGTGAGTACGATTCCTTGAGCTTTGATTCCCATCATCCGTCAGGCGGCGCTGAGATTGACGGCGTGTATTATTTCCCTGTCACTCAGTCAGGTTTTACAACATGGGCTGAATGGGAAAGCTTTGTAGGGAGCATTTTTACTGAGGACGCAGCTAAAGAAGCCCTTGAAAGCTCAGTTTATAAAAATGTAGACGGAAGGCTATGCACTCCCGGCATAGACGGTGCCGGACGGACATTATCAAGCGACTATATCATCCGGCTTGACGGCTACGCAGATGACGAAATCGCCGTTCAAAGAAAGGACTCTTTGGTTGAAGACGAAACCATATTCCATATTGACGTATTTAAGCTTGAGAACACCGCCGACGGATGGAGAATCAAGGGACACACCTCGTCATATGAAACATCGCCGGTAGATTGGGCAGTCAACGTGAATGCTGATTCCGAGGACACACAGCTTGCAAACGATATAATCAATCAGATGCAGGATGACTACAGCGCAACAGTAGGCATACTTACGCTTGACATGACAGAGGATGTATCCGTTATAAACGGCGAGGATCAGTATGGAAACATAATAAATCTTAACGGCATTGAATACGTTCCCATGAAAGCTCCGCACGACACATTAGACAGTGTTATGAGCACAATGCGCAAGGTATACTCATCTGAAAAATGTGCAGAAATAGAGCAGTATTTAACATCAGGGGCATTATACATCCAAAGCAACGGCAGACTATATTGCAAAATGGCATACAGACCGTACGGCGACTTTAATCAGCCGTTTACAAGTGCCGAGAGAATCGGCGACACGCTTACAGCCTACACAACCGTATCGCTTGACGACGGAGATTATCCTTATTCCGTGGTATTTGTGCTTGAAAACGGAGCTTGGAGGATAGATAAGCTGATTGAGGACGGCGTTGAGGAAGTATTCGTCTCTGCGACACCGCTGCGATATGATATACCACTCGGCTTCCTCAACAGAAAATATGTCGACGAGGTATATAACCTCTACCTTGCAAGTCAGATTGTCGGATATGAAAAGTTAGAAGAATGGGTCAATAATGTTTTGCACAAGAAAACAGCAGAAGAACAAGAGGACATTCCCCCGCTCTATCAGATAATTCACGACCTGAGCATTCCAAAGGATGAGCTTATAAGGGTAAGTCAAGAAAACAATATGCTCCTGTCCGATTCCGTCATTGAAGGGCTGTACGAGGATGATATCGGGAAAATGAAAAGAAGCTTAGTCAGTCCGTTGGCTCTTTACTACGGCGGAGAGATTTACACATATGATGAGCTTTCACAAAGCGAAAGGGTCAGCGACAATATACCGCCCGAAACCATCGGCGACTACCTTGACTTTTTCGAGCTTGTGTGTGAATACAACGGCGAGCTCAAGTATATGCAGAGGGAAATTGACGACATTAGAAAGCTGTATAACATCCCTGAGGAGGACAAAATTATCGCCCGTGAGGCATATACCGTCAACGCTCACAATGTTAAAATGACCGCTCTAACCTTTATTGACGCATATTTCAACGGCAACGCCGACACTATTAAGACCTATTGCCTTGCTGACCCGAATAAATACCTCAGTGAAAACAACAACGAAATTGAGGTGTATACAGGTACGGGAAAGATAACAAACAGAAAGGTTAAGGGTTTGGCGGACATAGGCATAGACGATACCACCGCTGAAATAAGCCTTGAGTTTAGCGACAGCGATATCGCAGACACAAACATATATCTCACCATGTCGTTCGTAAAAACTGAAAACGGCGGCTGGCTTATTGAGTGGTACGGGCTGGAATTATAACATTAATAATATCATTACCTTCGTTTAAAAGTATAGACAAAAACCGCACAGGGTCTCGGATTGCTCCGAGGCTTTGTGCGGTTTGCTTTTAAAATACCGATTGCCGTTTATAAGATGTGCGCAAAATCAGCAGCCGAAGCTCAGTCGTCGGCTATGGATTTTTCGGCTCGTTAATACCGTTTCCCTGTCTGACCCTGCGCTCGCTTTAAGCAAGCATTTAAATAACATACAAAAATGCGGCTCAACGCTTATTATTCCAAGTGTCGAGCCGCATTAACGTTTTGTTCTTATAAACTACTGTTGCTTCTTTGCATCACTTTTCTTGGAAACAACCAAGTTTACTATGATACCGAGAATCAAAGCGCAGGCAACACCTGTCAAGGTTACTCTTCCGAAAGCGAGCTTCATTCCGCCTACGCCTGCAATGAGGATAGCAGAAACGGTGAACAGATTTCCGTTGTCGTTAAGGTCGACGGTCTGAACCATCTTAAGACCTGAAACTGCGATAAATCCGTACAAGGTTATGCAAACACCGCCCATTACACATGAAGGAATTGTAGCGAGGAATGTTACAAACGGTGCGAAGAAGGAAGCGAGCATTGCGATAACAGCGGTGGTGAGTATTGTAACAACAGAAGCGTTACCTGTTATAGCAACACAGCCGACGCTTTCGCCGTAGGTAGTGTTGGGGCAGCCGCCGAAGATAGCACCTGCAAATGAACCGATACCGTCGCCGAGAAGTGTTCTTGAAAGACCCGGGTCCTCAAGAAGATCCTTTTCGATGATGCTTGAAAGGTTCTTATGGTCGGCAATGTGTTCAGCAAATACAACCATTGCAACCGGAATATATGCAACTGCAATTGTGCCTATGTATGTGCCTAAGCTTCCGCCGGCAAAATCGTAGTCAGCGTTTACGAATGCCTTTATGAAGGTGAAATCAGGGAACCACTGCATATTAGCAAACTTTGTGAAGTCTATAATTACAAGGGCATCGTTGCCGGTTGCAGTTCCGAGAACGGTAAATAAAGCTGCAACAGCATATCCGCAGACAATACCTATAATAAACGGTATGAGCTTAGCCATGCGCTTGCCGTATACAGAAGCTATAATAACTGCAAACAAGGTAACCATTGCGCACAGCAGGCAAATCAATGCGTGAAGATCCATAACGAATGCGCCGTCAGCATTTTTAGCAGCGCTTACTGCATCGCCGATAGCGTTGCCTGCAAGAGACAAGCCGATTATAGCAACAGTAGGACCGATTACAACCGCCGGCATGAGCTTATTTATCCACTTAACGCCGACGCACTTAACAATGATTGCAAGCACCACATATACAAGACCTGCAAACAAAGCGCCTATTAAAAGTCCCAGATATCCGACTGAAAGCGAAACTCCTCCTGCAAATGCTGCGAACATTGAGCCTAAGAACGCAAATGACGAGCCTAAGAAAACAGGGCTTTTAAACTTGGTGAACAATAGGTATACAATTGTGCCGACGCCCGCTCCGAAAAGTGCAGCCGACTGAGACATCCCGTTACCTACAATAGACGGAACTGCAATTGTCGCTGCGAGAATAGCTAACAGCTGCTGCAAAGCAAATACTATCAGCTGTCCGAATTTGGGTTTGTCATGAATGCCATAGGTTAGTTTCATACTTTTTACCCTTCCTTTCGCCTAAGGTTATCCCTCAAGGCAATTAAAATTTTGCCGTTTATATATCGAGAAGCATTACTGCTGTCTCTTCGTCATACGGTGGGATGAGTACGCTTATCATCTCACTTCTCGATGTCGGCACGCTTTTGCCGACATAGTCCGCCCTTATGGGAAGCTCACGGTGTCCCCTGTCTATTAAAATAGCAAGCTGAATCTCCTTCGGACGACCGAGCGAGAAAACAGCTTCGATTGCCGCCCTTGCCGTTCTGCCGGTAAACAAAACATCGTCAACCAAAATAACCTTTTTCCCTGCGACAGAGAATCCAAGCTCCGACTCCAAAATAGCCTGCGATTCAGGCAATGCAGTTAAATCATCACGAAAACGGCTTATATCGATGTCTGCGCACGGCACCGCTGCCGATTCTATCCTCGCAATGTTATCGGCAATTCTTTTTGCAAGCTCAGAACCCCTTCGCCTTATTCCGATAACAACGACGTCCTTTGTTCCGTTGTTCTTTTCAAGTATTTCATGGGATATTCGCATAAGAGCGCGCCTTACGCCGGATTCGTCCATCAAAACCGCTTTAGCCTTCATAGTAATGAGCTTCCTTTCCATGTAAAGCAATCAAGCATTACAGGTGATCAAAAAGTTATTTGCCGCAATATAAGAAAAAAGTCCTATCGCCGACGAAACGATAGGACACACATTTACACATTATCGCATCTTTCGGCATCTCTGTACCGTCACTTAAAGACCAAAAATATTATATTCCAACACAAGCCATATGTCAATAGCAAGATTCAATGTTTTTTGCGTTTGCAAAATCAATAATTTTTCTGTCCGATTCCGATTCTGTCTCCGTGCTGTGCAATTGTGTTGTGTTAATATCGGAAAACGCCGGATTTGCTTTTTGTCATTGCAAACGCATAATCAGGGGTGATTTCCATGCAAAAACACCTTGCAGCTTTTGCACTGCAAGGTGTTTTTTCTATTACAGTCTCACTGATTTATGATGCCAAATCAAACCGTGAGTCAAATTACTTGGACTTAATAGCTGCCTGTGCAGAAAGGTAAAAACAAGGGGGTTTTTGAGGAACATTCCGTTGTCCTCATTCTCTTTCCTATGTAATGAGGAAATCTGTTCGATTTCCTCTAACTTCACAACAGCTCTGCTCTTTCGCCCCTCTGCTGTAAAGGTTGCCTTAACATCAGCCGTTCCAGTCAAATTAACATACCAATCAAAAGTGGTATCGGATGTTGGCGTTACCCTATATACAAATTGATTGATGACTTCCTCGCTTACCTTTGTACCGCTGAAATCTATCAGCCTATTCAGTGTGCTGATAATCCCATCTAATTCAAGTCCTCGTTTCGGCTGTTCGTCATTGGGTGCTTGATTTAATTTCTCCTGTAACTGCTGAATTTCGGTATCAATAGGCTTTCTCATGGCTTGATATTCTTCCTTTGACAGCTCGCCATCTGCCC
>DKWG01000016.1 GCA_002491605.1 Ruminococcus sp. UBA7158 | reverse complement strand
CCCCAACTATTGACATAGAGCCGGTTTTTATTGTTTAGTCAAACTATAAGCTTGCAGGCGGACAGCATTCATCGGGTATATTGAACCATTCACTTAAGGATTTGCCGCACGGGTCCTCTCCCCACTCAGCATAGGATTTAAACACTGCTCCTATATCAGAGCCGAATGCGTCAATGACGCTTGCTACTGCCTCGAAGCTTCGCCAGTATTCAAAGAAAATGCCCGAGAAATCCTCGGTATATGTTGAGCTTCCGAAGCTTTCAATTGAAGCACAGCCGTATTTAGCTTTGTATAGCTGAATAAGCATTTTGTTAATATGTCTTTGAGCTGCAAATTCCTTTTCGTTTAAAAAATACCTGCGGCTTATATATTCGACCATTCCCTCTTCAAACCAAACTCCGTCGCTCCTGTCCGAGCTGAAATCATCCAAAAACAGCTCGCTGTGATGTGCAAGCTCATGACCGAGTATTGCAAGTATGTTTTTCTGCGAAAGCTCGTTTTCGTAATATGCGCTTATCTCATCGACTGCTTTGCCAAGCTCAGGCATACTGCGATAGCTGTCGAGCTGGCTGAGGTATATTTTTCGCCACACCTCAATGTCGGGGCAAAACATTGTTCTGTGCTCATTGGTATACGCCGGTACGGGAATATCGTTTGTAAGCTTAGTTGCTATATCCATGTCAGTTAAAACTATAGACTTCGGCAGCTCCGAGACACTGTATTCCTTTTTTAAAAAGTCGATATAGTCATTAAAAACGTCATGTATAGCGGCGGCATATTCTCGGTACCGTTTCAGCTCGTCATCGGTCTTGACGGCGTAGATAAATTCCATAACAAAAACTCCTTTATGTGTTCCCATCAAAATGCAAAACGCTCAAGCTTTAATAAAAGCTAAAGCGTTTTAATCATTTAAGCGTATTTATTTATAAATCACTCACTCAATTATGCCAAATAAAGCTGTCAAGCTCGCCGTTTTTATAATAATGTGCAAATTCTGTTCTCTCCTGATCCCGAACAGGCAAAAACGGCAATACCATCGCTATTCTCTTTTGACATTCGGGACAGCGGTATACTGTTATTCTGCAAGCATACATTCCTATCGGAACCTCTGCTTTTGAATTAATCGGAATAAGATTTTTTATGTAATACTGCGCTTCCTTATGGTCGACATAGTGACCGACTGACATCGGCATAAGGTAAAGCCTTTTTTCAATCTCATCCATTTTTGATGAGCAATCACCGCACCAGTCGTCCTTAACGGCAGCCTTAAGCTTTGAAAACAGTCCCATATTACTCAGCCCTGTTCTTTGCTTCTTCCAGCACCTTGACCATTAAATCAGCCTTTGAAATTCCGTCAAGAATATAATTGCTGTCCATACGGTGACGCTGATTTGATGTAAATGTGTAAACCTTAAACTTCTTATTGCCTATTGTAAAGCAGAATCTGACATAGCTTGAGCCTTCCATAAAGCCGGAGCCTCCCCTGCCGTCGTCAACCCATGCCTTGTCAATTTGCTTAGCAGAAAAGACGTACTTTTTAAAGGGATTCCAATAGAATATCATTGCAATCCTGCCGTTTACCGTGTCAACAATGACAGTCATATTCTTTGAGGTAAAGGTCTGGTTTCTTACAAAGCCCTCAGCATCCAGCTCGGATTCAAACTTTTTAACCAGCTTCCTATAAAGCCTCGGCGCAAACCAGCAATACCATCCCATTACCAATGCAAAGGCAATTATTGATAATATCGTTCCGATCTTATCATTTCCCTTAAACATCGTTACAGAAAGAAATGCTAATAAAAACAACAAAATAATAGGACCGAGTATATAGCCCAGCATATACAAAATATTAACCCTTTTGACCTTAACTTGTTCTTCCATTACATCCACCGTTCCTTTGCCTCGCAAAGGTATCCCTTTCCTAAAAATATAATTGACAATTTACTGTTCCCTTTAAAGCAATTAAATAGTATAAAGCTAAACTAAATGTAATGCCATCAAAACAGCAATAACAGTATAAGACGTCAGGGCAATAATGTCAATATATAAAATCATTTTTTGCAAGAAAATTAAAGACTCACATATAACGGCAAATCAGATTGTTTTAAATTTTTTCATCGAAAAGCAATCACTGTTCTAATTGTCAACGTAATCGATAAAAGCGCATAAAAATTTGAGGAGAGTCGAAGCTCGACTCCCCTCAATTTCAGATGTGACTTATCTTGCCGATTTAATTAAGCTAAGGATTCGGCGCTTAAAGCCATTTTTGTACCTCGTTAGGCACAACGCAAAACCTCAACCACGGGTATAGCCCCGAATGCCATTAAGATTTTGACACAATCCCTATGCTTTGACTCAGCTTATCAGTCCTCAACAGGTGCGCTGACAGGGCATACAGCAGCGCAGTTGCCGCAGCCAATGCAAGTATCAGCATCGATAACGTACTTATCGTCGCCTTCTGAAATTGCACTTACAGGGCATTCCTCAGCACAAGCTCCGCACTTGATGCATTCGTCAGTAATCTTGAAAGCCATTGAAATTGTCCTCCTTGTAAGATATTTAAAAAGCCTCTGAAAGCCCCGACACAAAAAATCGGGACAAAGGAGAAAGCTCCATGTACATCATATCACATATTTTTAAAAATGCAAGCAGATTTTTTAACCTGAGTAATATTTTTAAGTTGAAAACTTCACAGAGTTGTGTTACAATATACAATAAAAGTATTTGACGGCTGAGCGTAATAAATGCTTATTGCTGCTTCTCCTATGGGGGTTATATTCATCATTAAAAACGTTTTTAAATACATTCTTTCTTATCTGCGCAGATTAGACAAAATGCTTATTCTTCTGACTGCCGCCCTATGCTCTTTGGGCGTAATTCTTTTGCAGTCGCTGGTTACCAACAGCCAAACGCAATCCATAACGGATACCGCTGTCGACTCACGAACGGTTACTGTTCAGATTGCCGCTATAGTGGTCGGAGCAGCATTTTCACTCGTCGTGGCAGCTATAGATTACAGGTGGTTTTCAAAGCTTTGGTTTATATACCTTCCGGCAACAGTCGGACTGACGCTTTTGACGTTTACAAGCCTCGGCACATCGGGACTTGAAGGCGCCGACGACCGAGCCTGGATAGACCTCGGGTTCATGACTATTCAGCCGGCTGAATTTATGAAGCTGGCATTTATCCTGTCGCTGTCCTACCACTGCTTCAAGACAAAGGATTTCTTCAATAATCCGCTGAACATTTTAGCCCTGTGCGTACACGGAGCTATCCCGACGGTTATTGTCATGCTGCAGGGCGACGACGGCACTGCAGCTGTTTTCCTTTGCATATTCTTCGCTGTTATCTTTGCCGCAGGCATATCGTGGAAGTACATTTTAGGCGCAGGGATATTAGCTCCGATAGGATTCTACTTTATTTGGACATATTATCTTCAATCTGTCCACAAAAACAGAATCTTATCGATTATTAATCCCGAAAAATACTCAACTGCCGACCTTTTGTATCAGACAAATCACTCCCTCATTGCACTCGGCTCCGGAAAGCTGACGGGAAAGGGGCTATACGGCGGTGATTATTCCTATGTCCCCGTCTGCCACAGCGACTTTATCTTTTCATATGCCGGGCAGACCTTGGGATTTATCGGCTGCCTGACAATCGTTGTGCTGTTAGCCGTAATCTGCCTGAGAATCCTCACAAACGGTCTTCGCGCTCGCGACAATCTCGGCAAATGTATATGCGTCGGGGTATTTGCGTATTTGTTTACACACTGCGTTTTAAATATCGGAATGGTTGTCGGAGTAACTCCCGTTATCGGCATACCGCTGCCGTTTTTATCAGCAGGCGGCTCTGCAATGCTCACAGCGGCGGCGTCAATAGGTCTTGTATTATCTGTATACTTCCACTCAGAAAAGTTCGACACCTTATTCAAAGGAAAATAATATAATCAAAAAAGTGTTCATTAAAAGGAGACATAAAAATGAGTACAGTCCGCTTTAGCTCGCTTTATTCAGACAATTTGCACTACCACAATCAAAGATATTCAAAGCTGAAAGCCCGCTTTGAAAAGCACTTTCGTCTTTCGCCGGATGAGTTCTTCTCCGCTTCGGGAAGAACCGAGGTTATCGGTAATCACACCGACCACAATCACGGCAAGGTAATGGCTGCTGCGGTAAATCTGGATGTCATCGCAGCTGTATCAAAGACAAGCGACGGAATTATCACATTAAAGTCAGAGGGATATCCTTTTAATACTGTCGACACCTCCGACCTGAGCGTTCACAGCGAAGAAACTTCCCATTCAAACTCGCTTATAAGAGGTATGTGCGCAAGGTTTTCGCAGCTCGGCTACAATGTCGGCGGTTTCAATGCCGTCACGTCCTCCGATGTTTTAAAGGGCTCAGGTCTTTCATCCTCCGCCGCATTTGAGGTTTTGGTCGGAACAATTTTAAACCATCTTTACAACGACGGTAAAATAAGCGACGTTGAGATAGCAAAGATCGCTCAGTACTCAGAAAACGTCTATTTCGGCAAGCCTTCAGGACTTATGGATCAAATGGCGTCTTCTGTCGGGGGATTTATAAAAATTGACTTTGAGGACACCGAGAAGCCAATTATAGAAGCAATTGATTTTGACATCGACGAATATGAGCACGCCCTTTGCATTATCGATACCAAAGGAAATCACGCCGATTTAACTCCCGAATATGCGGCGATACCGTCCGAAATGAAAGCAGTTGCCGAATTCTTCGGCAAGAAGGTTTTAAGGGAAATCACCAAGGACGACGTTATCGGAAAAGCTAACGACCTGCGTTCGAAGCTCGGAGACAGAGCAGTTCTCAGAGCGCTTCACTTCTTCGATGAAAACGAACGTGTCGAGAGCTTAACCGACAGCATCAAGTCGGGCGACTTCAACAGCTTCCTTAATACGATTAAGCTATCGGGAAACAGCTCTTATAAGTACCTGCAAAACGTTTTCGCATCGTCTGCTCCCGAGGAACAGGGACTGTCTTTGGCGTTGTACTTAGCCGACGGTCTTTTAAACGGCGAAGGAGCGGCGAGAGTCCACGGCGGCGGCTTTGCAGGAACAATTCAGGCGTTTGTCCCCAAGGGCAAGCTCAGCAGCTTTAAAGAAGGAATTGAAAGCGTTTTCGGCGAAGGCTCCTGCCACGTCTTGAACATACGACACGTCGGAGGAACAAAGGTAATACTTTAAGTTATTAACCCACTCCGTTTTTGAAAGGAACAGTCATTAACTATGAGAATGAGAAGAAAAGCACGCCTTGAAGAGCGGCTCGCCGGCTGCGTTGACAGCGGCAAATTGATAATACTCAACTGTGAGGACAGAAATTTTGTAACCTCAGTTATAGAAAAGGAATACTTAGATTTTGAAACGCTTTTCGGAAACAAAAATCCGGTTGTGATGGAAATAGGAGCAGGCAAGGGTCAATTCGCCTGCGAGCTTGCCAAACGCTCCCCTGACATCAACGTCTTAGCTGTTGAAAGGACATCTAACGTAATTGTAGACGCCGCCGAAAAGGCTATCGCCGCAGATATTCCGAATTTGATTTTATTGAGGTGCGACGCTGAGTATCTTGAAAAGTTTATCCCCACGCACTCAATTGACAAACTTTATCTCAATTTCAGCTGTCCCTTCCCTAAAAAAAGCTACGCTGCGCACAGGCTTACCCATCGAAAATTTCTCAGGATTTATGAACGCCTTTTGAAGCCCGGCGCTGAAATCCATCAGAAAACCGATAACCGTCCGTTCTTCCAGTTTTCACTTGAGGAATTTTCCGAGTGCGGATATACCCTTAAAAACATCTCTCTTGACCTTCATGCAGACGATTACAAGGACAACATCGTCACAGAATATGAAAAAAGATTTTCTGATATGGGTATGCCGATTTACAGGCTTGAGGCTTACATAAAGAATTAAAGTTTTCCATACACTTAATCTGCGGATTTTCACAGCTGTAAAGCTTTCCGTCCGTTTTTAAACTGATTCGGCGCTGTCACGATGTTTTCGTGACGGCGTCTTTTATCGCATGATGAATTATATTTCTCATCATTAAATTGCATTTTCATCTGACATTAATATCAACAGAAAAATGCCGGCATTTGCTCACGAAGCGACAGTAAAATCAACACTATCCTACAAAATGTTAAGTTAAATGCTCATATATGATATTGTAATACAATTAGATCAGCTGTATAATACAGACTGTAGAAATAAATCAGTCATTATTCATCGGCAATCTATTTCAGACAATATGTATTATTTCTTTGTGTGAAAGGAGCAATTTTATGCCTGCTAAACCCAATGCCGAACGTGGAATCGGTCCGAAATATGCAAAAGTACCGCCGCCGAGCGGAATAAAGGACTTACCCAGATATCTAAACGAGCTGCTGAGCGGATTCTTTTCAAGGTTTGCTTATATTATTTCGCTCGTCTGGAACACCGGTCACTGGATTTTGTTGGTGATGTCTTTGATTGCGCTTTTGCAGGGACTTATTCCTGTTTTCAGCTCGATTATTTCAAAGGATATCATCAATGCCCTGCAAACATCTTTGGGTACGGGAAAAGAAAGTGAATTTTTCCAATCAAACGTATTCATGCTTCTCTGCTTTTTCTTCCTTATTCAGGTCTTATCAAGGATAATCGGAAGCATATCGGGAGCTGTTCACCGCATTGCAGGAGAAAAGGTCGTTAAGCAGGTTAAGTCCATGATTATGGAAAAATCAAAGGAGATAGACCTTGCTTCATTTGACCAAGTCAGCTTTTATGAAAAGCTTGAAAACGCCAACCGTGAAGCGGGAAACCGACCTATTCAAATCCTTTCGCAGGTCTTTTCCATGATAAGCACAGTTATTCAGCTTGTCAGCTACGCAGCAATCATGATTGCCGCACCTAATCTCTGGTGGTCAATTCTCGTCATTGCTGCTGTATCTATTCCCTCTGCGCTCATCAATTTTGTATACAGACGCAAGAACTTCAACTACGTTTGGAGACGCTCTAAGGATCGCAGGCAGATGAACTACTGCTCTGATATTTTAGTCAACAAGGACTTAGTTAAAGAGATAAGGATGTTTGACTTAGGAGACGAGTTTACAGGGCGATATAAAAAGGTGTTTACAAGCTACTACAAAGGACTTGTCAAGCTTATTCTGGACGAAAACATCTGGCACACTGTTATAGCCATCGTCACATCCGTTTCAAGCCTTGTTCTCTATGCCGCGATAGCTATAAAGGTCTTTACAGGAAAAATACTTATCGGCGACTACACTCTGTACACCTCGGCGATTACAAGCATATCCTTTAGCATTTCGTCGCTTATCAATAACTCTGCAACCATCTATGAGGGCACACTGTTTATCGACAACCTTATCTCGTTCATGAATGAAAAGGCAACCATCGTTCCGAGACTGAGCAAGCCGAAAACGGTAACGCACGGAACAGCTCACACAATTGAGTTCAAAAACGTCTCGTTTAAATACCCTGACACCGAAAAGTATGTATTGAAAAATATAAACCTGTTCTTCCGTCCCGGCGAAACGGTTGTTTTAGTCGGACTGAACGGCGCAGGTAAAACAACTCTCATAAAGCTTTTAACAAGGCTGTATGACCCGACTGAGGGAGAAATCCTTCTTGACGGCGTAAACCTTAAGGACTACGACGTCAAGGACTTATACCGAATGTTCGGAATAATATTCCAGGACTTCGGCAAGTATGCAGTTACAGTCGGCGAAAACATCCACTTCGGCGACATTGCAAGAAGCTATGACCTCGACGAAATCATGGACGCCGCCAAAAAGAGCAACGCAAGCGACTACATAGATAAGCTCCCCGACACCTATGACACACCGCTGATGCGCTTCTTCGAGCCTAACGGATTAGAGCTGTCAATAGGTCAGTGGCAAAAATTAGCCATCTCAAGGGCGTTCTATTCACAGTCCGACGTTTTAATCTTAGACGAACCGACTGCCTCGCTCGACCCAATGGCTGAGCAGGAAATCTTCAATCAGTTTGACAGCTTAAGAAAGGACAAGACAACAATATTTGTCTCGCACAGGCTGTCGAGCGCTACCGTTGCAAGTCTTATAGTCGTTTTGGAAAACGGAAGCGTTATTGAACAGGGCGACCACTTAGAGCTTATGGCAAAGCGCGGCAAATACTACGAGCTATTTTCAACTCAGGCGAAAAGGTATATAACCGAAGCCGAACATATTAACGGCGAGGATATATAGCTTGCCAGAGATTAAACATAATTATTAATCATAATTGAAAATAACCTTTGCTGAACAATTATATGCTCTGCAAAGGTTATTTGTATATTAACGCTAAATTCAGATGAAAGCGCAGCGATCACTTCAAGGCGACAAAAATCTTCCTTTGGCATATGAGTTGTCTATTTTATTTGTCTTCGGTCAGCTTTTACTTTTATTCTGAAATCGTCAGGCGGAAAAACTCGTACTCGCTATCTCCGTCGTTATCTGGATTTAATCCTAAAACAAAATATTGAGACTCGCCGAGAGGATAGTATAAGCCATTGTTGACTTCCAATAAATGCTCCCTTATACTCTGCGTTTTCTCGTCGGCTACGCTTGTATAATAATACTGAAGACTATTTCTGTAAAGAAGATCCCCGCCATTTCCTGTAAGGCAGTACGGTGTATCAGGCACTCTGTAGACTTTATCTGCTCCGTTTGAAAATTCAACAGCTTCTATAGAGAATTTAGAGGTCTCACCGTCACCCGTTGCACAGACAGCATACTCGTCCATTATTGAGAATGAAGTTATCTTGCCATGAAGAGTATATTCATATTTTACTCCGCTAATATCGCATATGAAAAATGTTGCATATTCCGCCTCGGGATATGAAGCCATAAAACAATATTCATTTCCGTTGCTGTGAATATCAACGCTTGCAAGATTGCAGTCGGTTCTTTCAAACAAAAGTATAGCTCCATCGTCCTTTATCTGCTTAACGACAAATCCATCGTCATAGCCCCATAGGTAGCATAGCTCATTGTCGGCGATAAATAAATGAGGTATATCGTAATATGATTCGCTGTTACCGGAATCGAGGATTTTCTCACCTTCGCCGTATGTGTAAACAACATACCACTCAGTATAAAGCTTTTTGCTTGTATCATCCGCATTTTCATCGACAAGCTCATTGTATCCGACGTACGCAACGCCGTCTTTATAAGGCACTGCCGTTGTTACATAGGAATCGGGGAAGGATACCGGAAACGAGTTGACAATTTTTGCATTCTCATCGCATAAAACGAGAAAGTCTGTTTTATTCACAGGCCCGACTGTTACCTCTTTTTCTCTTTCATTGCATATTGAAAGAAGCATTCCGTTTGAATCTGAATAGCAGCAGTAAATATGGTTGGCATTCTTAAACTCGTCCGGCATTGCAAGCGCTTCACATTTAAATATCGGCTCTGCTGATAATAGCGTCTGACTCTGAGAATCAGTCGTGTCGACCGTGTCAATAGGTTCTTTTTCAGCGCAGCCGCTCAGCATAATAAGTGCAAGTATGCACCAAAAGCTGATAATCTTTTTTATGTACATCATATTATGCCCTTCCTTTCTATTGTGCCGTGACTTAATTATGCTATAAGTCTTTTTGTCACATGGGATAGATTTTTCTAAGCAACTCAACTGCTGTTATAATCGCCGAAGCTGCCGACAAAGCCGACAGCTTCACTAAGAAAGCCCTGATAAAATACGAATATAGGTTATTCAACTGCTGTCAATCAATTGTCAAACGATAGAATTTATATACATCACCGTTATCCTGAGTTTGCGCCGTTCCTAAAACAAAGTAGGTCGATTCGCCAAGCGGATAAAACAAACAATGCTTTCCGTGAGACGGCAATGTCATCGAAACAGTGCTTTCTCCTACCACATCAGTATAATACGGGCTCCAATTCATATTGACAAAGACAAGGTCACCACCGTTGCCTCTGAGGCAATATGCTGAATCGGGAACTCTGTAAGCTTTATCGCTGCCGTCTGAGAGCTTCACTGTCTCAACAAAGAAGTAACCGGATTCTTCATCTCCCGTGCCGCAAACAGCATAATCATCCATAATAGCAAATGAAGTTACTTTACCTTGAAGAGCGTATTCATATTTTTTACCGCTCAAATCACAGACAGCAAATGTCGCATACCGGGATTCGGGATATGAAACTAAAAAGCAAAATTCTTTTCCGTTGCTGTAAACATCAACACTGCAAAGCAAGCTATCTGTTTCTTCAAATAAGAGAACCGGTTTATCATCTTCTATCTGCTTTACAACATATCCGCTGTCATGTCCCCATAGACAGCACACTTTATTTTCCGAAATAAATAAGTGTGGGATGTCATAGTATGAATGGCATATTCCCTTATCCAAAATCAACTCGTTTTCGCCGTCGGAATAAACAACATACCATTCGGCATAATACTTTTCAGATATATCATCTGCATTATTGTCAACCATTTCGTTATAACCGACGTATGCAACGCCATTCTTATACGGCACAGCTGTCGTCACATATGAATCGGAAAATGATACATTTATTGATTTTAACTCAGTAATATCCTTGTTATATAGAGCCAGATACTGAGTTTTATTCGATGGACCATCATTTACTTCTTTATCTCTTTTTGCACACACTGATAATATAACGCTGTTTGAATCTGAATAGCAGCAGTAAATATGGTCGGCTGTCATAAGTGTCTCGGGAACAGGAAGCTCGTCGTATGCAAACTCTTTAATGAGCTTCTCAGCCGCTTTTTCATCCTCTGAGACGACCGATTCTATCGATGTCTGACCGCTGTCAGCAGCTGAATCAGAAGTGGTATCGCTTTTTTCAGCATCCTTATTTGCGCATCCGCAAAGCATCAACGAAACAATGCACATAATACAAAGAATTTTTTTCAATTCTCTCACCCTTTTCTATCTTCCCATAATGTAAAAACCGGCTCTGTCGTTAATTGCCTTCGTCATCTCATAGTAAGTGCATACATATTGACCAAAGAAGTTATTGTTATTATGAGGATCGTTATAATATACCTGATCAACATCGCCAATACCATTTTGAGTTCCATGAACAGTGAAATATCCTGTTACAATCACATAATGATTGCAACCATATCCATTATAATTTGGAAGACTAGATGTATGAACATGGCAAATTACCGGCAGATTCTTGTCTATACTATATTTCATTCCCACAGAAAAAGGAATCTGGGTAGTTAAAACTGATTGGTAAGCTTGTCCGCCTAAAAATCCATTAAGAACATTTTCTATTTTGTAAACATACGTTCCTTCATCAACATCCGTATTAAGATATGCGCTACCAGCAAGTGTACTTTGACTAATGGATATGCCAAAATATGACAGAGCCATCTGCGTACAAGCTGGACCACAGTAATAATTCGGATAATTAGGCTGTTGATATAGTGGGACATTTAATGTCTTAGACGACACAACAGGTGCATCAGCCTGAGGAGAAATCAAAGCTTGAAGGCTAATTTCAATATCCGCTTTCAATCGTTCAATTCTATCTAAACGCGCTGCATCATAAAAATCAGGTACTTGTTCCAAATCAGGCTCAATTGCAAAAACTGATTGACAAAGAGATAAGCATAAACACAAAACCAATAAAGCATTCAATAATTTTTTCATAATCATTTTCCTTTCAAATTCATTTAATTCCAGTCACCCACTGCGTCAAAATGACTGTATTCTAATATTCGCCTTACACCATTCCACCTGCAGAATGAAATAATGAACAATAGCTCATATATTGATTGCACAGTAATAAGCTATTATTAAATGAAACGATATCTGTTCTGTCTATATATTACCATGTAAATAGTAATTTGTCAATACATATTTTGTTAAACAATCAGCTATACTGTAATAATAAAAAGTAATTTTAAAAATTATATAAAAACAACTCGCATTGAAAGACTTTTATCTTTACTGCTCAGCTATCACGCAGTAACTACCTGTCCTTCAAGACGAGTTGTCAATATTATATTAAATTAAGGCTAAAGCACCTCAATGCTGATTTGAATACTTTGCTTAACTAATTCCGTTTCATCCTATTTAATCACAGCTCACACACCTAAATCACTTCTGACAGCATTGATAAGCTTTCTCGTCAGTGCACTGGTGCCGCTGTTTACTCTTTGCATTCCCAAGAGAATTGTCAGTCCGCTTTGAGGACAGTTTGCAAAGTAACAGCCAAGCCAGCCGTCCCAGCCGTACTCCCCTGCTTCACAAAGCTGATGTGCCGTTCCCGGGTTGACACAGTTTCGCATCAGATTACCGTAGCTATACCCGGTAAGAGAGCGCCAATGGCGATTGAAATCCTCCATCTGCCACGGTGTAAGGCTCGGAGACGTCAGATACTTAACAGCAGACTTTGAAAGGATTCTCCTTCCGTTCAATTCGCCACCGTTCAAAAGCATGGCGGCAAATTTCGCGTAATCGTCCAATGTCGAGCAAAGACCTGCTCCGCCCGATTCAAACGCAGGCAGCTTATCCATCGCAAAGCTTACAGCCAAATGCTCGTTAGTCATAACCTCAGAGACACACCATCTTTGATAATCGGTTGTATAAATCTTTGCAAGCCTATGCTGTTTTTCCTCTGGAACCCAGAAATCAGTGTCTGTCATGCCGAGAGGGTCGAATATTTCGCTTTTTAAGAACTTGCTGAAGCGAACGCCCGATACCCTTTCAATGACTGCCCCCAAAACGTCGGCGGATGCTCCGTACATAAACCTTTCGCCGGGCTCAAATGACAAGTCGCAGGCGCCTATTTTCTCCGAAAACTCAAGAGTTGTCATCGGATGACCGGACTTATTTCTTTCACCTATTTCCCAAAAAACGCCTGCAACCTGACCGCCTGCCTTGTCCCCTCCGGGATACGGAATACCCGAGGTCATATTCAATAGATCCTTAATGGTAATTTCAGCCTCAGTCTTTACACGAACGCCGTTTTGATAGGTGTACCCGGGCTTAAAGCCGGGCATGAACCAGCAAAGACAATCGGCGAGGTCGAGCTGTCCCCTGTCTACTAAAATCATTGCGGCAGCTGCTGTAATAGGCTTAGTCATGGAGTACAGCCTAAAAATCGTGTCGCGCGAAAACGGAGTTTTATTCTTCAGGTCACGGTAACCGTACTGCGAGTAGCAGATCTCTTTTCCATCCTTCAGAACAAGTAAATTCGCCCCTGATGTAAAGTGCCTGTCCTCAAGCTCGTGCTTGAAAATATATGTATAATCTCTCACAAAATCAGCCCCTTAGAAGTATTAATTCTTTCTTCATTTGTGCGGTCCGTGCCTTCGTTTGAAAGTTCATATAAAAAAGTAACTGATATCATATTACAATTTGTATGTACCCACCGACTAAGCCTAAGTCCGCAAAAGCAAATATACGCATTCGCTCACATTGAGCCATCAGCATTTACACGACCGACTTTTGTGCATTAATGAGCATATTTCCTAAAATGATTATACTTTATGGCTGAAAAAATGTCAATATTCCGATAATATTTGTTTTGCGATTGATTTTATAAGCCATAAGAAATATAATTGATTTATATGAAGTAAAAAAGGAGACGTATCTATAATTATAAGGTAAAGCAATGACATTGATAAGGTGAGTTTTTCTTATACTCACCTATTTCGTCAGCTTTACGATGCCGCTTATCACAAAAAAGATACAATTTGATTATGAAAACAGTATATATTTACACAGACGGCGCTTGCTCGGGCAACCCGGGACCCGGAGGATGGGGCGCAATTCTTAAGTACGGTGAATACTCCAAGGAAATGTCCGGAGGAGAAAACCCAACCACCAACAACCGCATGGAGCTTTCCGCCTGTATCTTTGCCCTCGAAGCGCTCAAAGAGCCCTGTCACGTTATTCTTACAACAGATTCAAGATACGTTGTAGACGGTATAACAAAGGGCTGGGCTGTGTCTTGGCGAAGAAACGGCTGGAAGCGTTCAAATAAAGAGCCTGCGCTCAACCCTGACCTTTGGGAAAAGCTTTTAGCTATGTGCGAAAAGCATAACGTGGAGTTCAAGTGGATAAAGGGTCACGCAGGTCATCCCGAGAACGAGCGATGCGACCGATTGGCTGTCGCCGGGTCTCACTCAGTGTGATAAAACTATTGTCACCCCCACCTTATTTCCCGACTGATAAGCTAAGTCTCACATAAATGATATTTTTGAGTTAGCATATGCTAAATATCTATAAACAACTACTTGACAACTCAGTACCATAGTATTAAAATAGCAATAGCTGATAATATGCAGAATGTATTTGTATGAAATTTACAACAAACGAATGCTCATATGTTGCAGATACAACTTGTATAACTTCAGTGATTTCATTGAAGTACGAAAGGACTTGATATATATTATGGAGAAGCGTTTTGTATACGCAGACAACGCTGCAACAACAAGAGTCTCCGACAGGGCTTTAGCTGCCGCAATGCCGTATTTCCAAGAGTGCTACGGCAATGCGTCGAGTATCTATTCGCTCGGTATGAATGCCGCCCGTGCAGTTATGAAGGCAAGGCAGCAGGTCGCCGATGCAATAGGCGCTAAGGTCGGCGAGATATACTTTACGTCAGGCGGCTCTGAGGCTGACAACTGGGCGATAAAATGTGCAGCCGAGGCCGGCGCAAAAAAAGGCAAAAAGCATATAATAACAACTGTTTTTGAACACCATGCGGTTTTACACACCTGCGAATACCTTGCAAAAAACGGTTTCGAAGTTACTTACATCCCTGTCGATGAATTCGGAATGGTAAACCCGACTGACATTGAAAATGCCATCCGTGAGGACACCTGCTTGGTTTCCTGTATGTTTGCCAACAATGAGATAGGAACTATTCAGCCGATTGCCGAAATAGGCGCTATCTGCAAATCAAAAAAGGTTTTATTCCACACCGACGCCGTTCAGGCTATAGGAAACGTTGAGATTGACGTTGCCAAAATGAACATCGACCTTTTATCGCTTTCGGGACACAAGATTCACGCTCCCAAGGGCATAGGCGCAATGTACATGAGAAACGGCATCAATCTTGTCAATCTTATACACGGCGGTGCGCAGGAGAGAACAAAGCGTGCCGGAACTGAAAATGTCCCGGGAATTGTCGCCTTGGGCGAAGCTATCACTGCCGCCTGCGAAAACATTCCCGAGAAGCAGGCAAAGGTATCAAAAATGAGGGACAGGCTCATATCAGAGCTTTTAAAGATTGAAAAAACACGTCTGAACGGCGATGCGCACAAAAGGCTCATGGGCAACGTCAACATATCGTTCAGAGGAATTGAAGGCGAAAGCCTGCTTTTGTCGCTTGATTTAGAGGGAATATCCGCATCCTCAGGCTCTGCCTGTACATCCGGCTCTTTAGACCCGTCTCATGTGCTTTTGGCAATCGGTTTGCCGCACGAGACAGCGCACGGCTCACTTCGTCTGACGATAAATGAGGATACGACTGACGAGGATATCGACTACATTCTTGAAAAGGTTCCTGTGGTGGTCGAAAGGCTAAGGGCGATGAGTCCGTTGTGGGAAAGAATAAAATCAGACGACGTCTGATTTTATTCTGCAAGATTTTGCTTTACGTCTGAAAGACGTAATTTTGCTGACGCAAAAACGCAAAACTTGCGGTTTGTGCGAAACTGTAACCTCAGACGATGTCTGATTTAATTCTGCAAGATTTTGCTTTACGTCTGAAAGACGTAATTTTGCTTCGCAAAAACGCAAAACTTGCGGTTTGTGTACTATTTGACTTGGCTGATAGCAAAGTTATATAGCAGCAGAGAATTAAGTTTCTTATGAAATGGAGTGAAATAATATGCCTGCTTTGTCTATGTTCTTTGGTATCATTGTAAGAATGCAAAGCGAAAAAGGCGGTAAGCATAATAAGCCGCACATTCATGCACTATATGGGGACGATGAAATTGTCGTTGGATTAGATGGTGAAGTTTTCGAAGGTAACTTGCCAAATAAGCAGATGAAATTATTATCAGCGTGGATAGCAATTCACGAGGAAGAATTAAATGCAAATTGGATCTTGCTGAGCAATGGCGAGGGATACTTTAAAATCGAACCGTTGCGTTAAGGGTTTGGAGGTAACATTATGCTAAGACCTACTGCCGTTCGTGTTGAAGCACTTTGCGAGTATGAGCTGTTGGTGAAATTCGATAATGGAGAAGAAAAACGTTTTGACGTGACGCCGTATATTAACGGTGAATGGTATGGACAGCTCAAATCCTTTGAGTATTTCAAGCGTGTTTCCACTGACGGTTATACAGTTGTCTGGCCGGATGGGCAGGATATTTGCCCCGATGAATTGTACTGTTTAAGCGTACCGGCTTAATAATATATATATTTTCGTAGATAAAGAAGAAAGGAAAAAACTATGATATATTCAGAAAAGGTTATGGATCACTTTGCCAATCCGAGAAATGTCGGTGAGATTCCCGATGCCGACGGCGTAGGAGAGGTTGGCAACGCCAAGTGCGGCGACATTATGAAGATGTATCTTAAAATTGACGGAGGAATTATTACCGACGTTAAGTTTAAGACCTTCGGCTGCGGAGCAGCAGTTGCAACCAGCTCTATGGCTACAGAGCTTATCAAGGGCAAGCCGATTGAGGAAGCACTTAAGCTTACAAACAAGGCAGTTATCGAGGCTTTGGACGGTCTCCCTGCTGCTAAGCTTCACTGCTCGGTTTTGGCAGAGCAGGCTATGAAATCAGCTATTGCAGATTACTACAGACGTCAGGGAGTTGACCCTACGCCGATAGTCGGTGAGTTTTCCGAGCACTGCGAAGCCTGCGGTTTGGATTGATGAAAAAGGTACTTTTAGCGCTCAGCGGCGGAGTTGACAGCTCGGTAGCCGCTGAGCTTTTAAAAAGGGACGGATATTACGTTGAAGGCGTGGTTATGATGATGTCGCCCGAGCATGAAAAAACCGTCTCGGCGGCTAAAGAATCTGCGCTGAAACTTGATATCAAGCTCCATATTCTCGATTTAAGAGATATCTTTAAGGAAACGATAATCGATTATTTTGCTAAGGAATATCTGTCTGGAAGAACACCAAACCCTTGTGTCAGGTGCAATCCGAGCGTTAAATTCAGGTATCTTCTGAAAACAGCTGACTCACTTGGCTTTGACTGCATTGCAACGGGTCACTACGCTAAAATTGTTTTTGAAAACGGCATCTATAAGCTGTTTCGTGCGGATTCCGACGCAAGAGATCAGTCATATATGCTCGCAGGACTTAAGCAGGACGTTCTGTCCCGACTTATTTGTCCGCTTTGCGGCATGGAAAAGCAGGCTGTCCGCAAGATAGCTGAGGATATGGGACTTCCCTGCCATAACGCTCCCGACAGTCAGGAAAACTGCTTTATTCCCGACAACGACTATGCCAGCTACATAGAGCAAAACTACCAAGCTTCCAAAGTCGGAGACTTTATATCTCCTGACTGCGAAAGGCTCTGTCCTCACAAGGGCATTCTTCACTACACCATCGGTCAAAGAAAGGGTCTCGGCGTTGCTTTGGGCAGACCTGCATATGTGAGCGATATTGATGCTGACAGCGGCGAGGTTCGTTTGTCGTTTGAAAAAGCTTTAGTTAATGAGGTTTGGCTGTCCGATTTTTCCGAGATATATGAAAATGCGCTCAGAGACGGCGACGAGTATTTGTGCAAGCTGCGTTCAACAGGAAAGCTGATGCCCTGCGTCGCACATAAATGCGGCGACGGAGTTTTAATCCGTCTTAAGTCCCCTACCCCAAAGGTTTCAAGCGGTCAGGCAGGAGTTATATACAGCGGCGATGAGGTTATAGGCGTCGGAGCTATAGAAAATAATCGGTCGGCAGCCTTGGGTAAGATTTAAAAGGAGATTCGGCATGACAATAGAACAAAAAGAAATCATCCTGCCAAGCGGCAAAGTGATAGTTATAAAAAGCGCTCTTCCGGAAAACGCCCTGTCGATTATTGAGCATCGGACAATCACATCCGGTGAAACTGATTTTTTAGGAAGATACCCCGAGGAAGTAAACAAAGACGTTGATTTTATCAGTAAGTTCATTCAAGACATTCAAAAAAGTCCTGATGAATTTATGATAACCGCTTTTGACGGCAACAGAGTTATCGGTGACGGCGCAGTTACCCACTTGAGGAATAACATAAAATATCGCCACAGGGCGTATTTCGGCATATCCATACAAAAAGAGTTCTGGGGAATGGGCTTGGGAACTGCTATGCTGGAGTCAGCAATAAGCAACGCCGCAGCAGCCGGCTTTGATCAGCTCGAGCTTGGCGTTTTCAGCGATAACGTTGCCGCAATTCATCTGTACGAAAAATGTGGATTTAAAAGCTATGGCATCCAGCCGAGAGCCTTTAAGCTCAAAGACGGCAGATATTGCGATGATATAATAATGGTAAAATTTTTAGATGCGTAAGTCTAAAAGACAACAATTGAATAAGATTAACCTGCAAGGTCATTTATGATGGCTTTGCAGGTTTTTTATTATTGAATTAGTATTATCCTCGCCCAAGCTGAATATAGATATAGCATAAAAGTTTACAAGCATATATCTTGCTTATCAAGCCGGCTTACTATTAAGCCCAAGGAAAGGAACGGTATAATCAATGGATTATAAGTTAAACAGAGAAAACTTCACCGTCAGTCAGACACTTTTTGACTCCACGGTTCAGCAGTCAGCGGAGCTGGACTACATCTTGCCGGACTACTATCCGGAAATATTCAAGGTACTGAGCATAAAAATCATTCCATCCATAGCTAAAAGAAGCTTGAACGGGACAAAGCTCGACTATGAGCTTTGCGCAAAGGTAAGACTTGTTTATGTGTCTGAATCAGGAGAGATGAGCGCTGTTGAGCAGGTTTTGAGCTACGGAAAGTCGGTTGAGCTGGCACAGGCAGCAAAATCGACGAGAATAGTAATCACGCCTTACACTGAAAGCGCAAGCTGTCGAGTTGTCAACAAGCGCCGTGTTGATATAAGAGGTATAGTGAGCATTGCAATCTCGGCAACGGCCGACGACATGATGCAGGCGGTTTCGGACGCATACGGCGGAGGGATTCAGCTCAAAAAGACTCTGCTCACCTACCCTGCAAAGAGAATCTCTGTCACAAAAAAGGTCACAGTTGTAGATGAAGTTGAACTCGGACTGTCAAAGCCTGCTGTTAAAACCGTTCTCAGAGCTGACGCTTATGTCGGTACGGCGGACAAAAAGATCCTGTCCGGAAAGCTTTTAACAAAGGGAGAGGCTATCATATCACTGCTGTATATTCCCGAGGACTCCGACGACCCGGAGAGCATAAAATTCAGCGTTCCCTTCTCGCAGATATCCGACATTGAGGGCTTGGATGAGCGCTACGATGTAATCTTAGACGCAAGCGTCTGCGACTGTGATATAAAGCCTGCGCAAAGCGAGGGAAATCCGACTGTCAGCTGCGAGCTGAGCATTGAAATTAACTGCCTTGCGATGAGATTTGACAGCCGTGAGCTTGCCTCAGACGCATATTCTACTCAGTACGAAGCTATACCTGAGATGAGTGAAGCACAGATTGAATGCGTGCCCGTTCCCATAAACGAGAGCATAAAGAGCAAGGCTTCCCTTACATATTATGACGGCGAAATAAGCTCTGTTATTTCAGCCGGCGCGGAGCTTGGAAGAATAACAGCCGAGGCAAATGCAAGCGGTGAAACTGTTTTAAACGGTCGCATTACCTTCTATGCATATGCAAAAAATGAAGCCGGAAAGCCTATCTACCTTGAAGTCAGCGACCGTATATCACTGGCTCTCCCCGGAAAATCCGTGGGGGCGTCCCGCTCCTGCGCAGTTTCGGCATATGTCGGCTCGGCGGCGTTTAATCTTAGTTCATCAAACGCAATGGAGATTACCGCAGACGTCAAGCTCTCGGGGCACCTTTTCGAAACCTCAAGTCTGAGCTTCATCAGCTCCATAACTCTTGATGAAACAAAACCTATTGAGTCGGGCAAGGATGCAGCCATAAAGCTTTACTACGCTGAAAAGGGCGAGGAGCCGTGGCTTATTGCAAAGCGTTGTCATGCGTCGCTGGCTGCCATCACAGAGGAAAATGAGCTTGACACAGTTCGTCTTGAGGAAGCAAAAATGATACTTATTCCAATTGTGGACTGACGCATAAGCAATACTCAATCAGAAAGGAAAGATTAACATAATGAACACTGATAATCTATACAAGAGCATCTCAGAAAGAACCGGCGGAGACATCTACATCGGCGTTGTTGGACCGGTAAGAAGCGGAAAGTCCACTTTTATACGCCGCTTTATGGAGAATCTCGTCATTCCGAGCATCAAAGAGCCGTATATGCGAGACAGAACCGTCGATGAGCTTCCGCAGGCGTCAGCAGGTAAGACAATAATGACAACCGAGCCGAAGTTCATCCCGGAGGAAGCCGTAACGGTAACGCTTGATGATTCAGCGTCCGTAAATATCAGGATGATAGACTGCGTCGGCTACATAATTCCAAGCGCAGTCGGCTATATTGAAAACGATGCGCCGAGAATGGTAAGAACTCCTTGGTTCGACTCGGAAATCCCCTTCAATATGGCGGCTGAGATCGGCACTCAAAAGGTTATAACAGAGCATTCAACGGTCGGAATTGTTATAACGTCGGACGGAAGCGTTACCGGTCTTGACAGAGATGAATACGAGGAATGCGAAGCAAGGGTCATCGACGAGCTGAAGTCGCTCGGCAAGCCGTTCGTCGTGCTGATGAACACAGAGAATGAAACCTCAGCCGCTGCTGCCGAGCTGTGCGAAAGAATGAGTGAAAGCTACAAGGTCCCGGTGATGCCGATAAACTGTCTCACCATGAGCAAGGACGACATTTTAAATGTTTTGACCCAGCTTCTGTTTGCTTTCCCTGTCAAAGAGATTAACGTCAGTATGCCGAAATGGGTCAACTCGCTTTCAAAGGGACACTGGCTTAAAACTGAGCTATTTGACAGCATAAAAAGCTCGGCACTTGAGGTCAAATATCTTCGTGATATTAAAAAGCTGGCAAGCGACATCAGCAATTGCGAGTCGGTAACGCAGTCGGACATCACGGAGATTGACCTCGGAAGCGGAATATGCCAATTAAATGTCGCTCTGGATTCAAAGCTGTTTTACAAAATTCTCAGCGAAGAAACCGGACTTATCCTCAACGGCGAGGATGAGCTTATGCCCAAGATTTTAGAGCTGGTTAGCTTTAAAAAGCAGTTTGAGAAATTCATGGACGCCCTCAGGCAGGTCGACGAAACGGGCTACGGTATTGTCATGCCGGAGCAGTCGGAAATGAGCCTTGACGAGCCGGAAATCATCCGTCAGGGCGGAAAATACGGCGTAAGACTCAAGGCAAACGCACCGTCAATTCATCTTATCAAAGCCGATATCAGCGCCGAGGTAGCACCTATAGTCGGTTCTGAAAAGCAGTCTCAGGAACTGATAACTTATCTTATGAACGACTTCGAAGAGGATCCCCTCAAAATTTGGGACACCAACATCTTCGGAAAGTCACTGTCTGAGCTTGTGAGCGAGGGCTTGCAGTCTAAGCTTCAAAGGCTGCCCGACGACGCAAGAGAAAAGCTGCGTGAGGCAGTCGAAAGAATTATCAACGAGGGCTGCTCGGGACTTATTTGCTTACTAATTTAATACGGATTAATAAAAGAGGTCCGCATTCTGCCAGCGGACTTCTTTTATTTTGAAAGCTATTAATGTGCTGATACCGTTTTGCTTTCGCTAAAGCAACAAGCTTGTCATATGCACCGTTTACAAGCTAACAGGCTTTTATTTAATCTTTAGGTGAGCAGTGATGCTTCCGCCAAGCTCGTCAATTTCAAAGCCCATAGATTTATACAGATTTATTGCCGGGACATTATCAACGTCAACTGTAAGCATCATTTTTTTAGGCTCGTTAAGCTCAATGGCTCTTGAAAGAAGCGCTCTTCCGAAGCCCTTTCTGCGATACGGCTCTGCAACAAAAATGTCAAACGGCTCGTTTTCATCAAAGCAATGGGTTATGTCTATATACCCCACAACCTCGCCGTCGCAAATCGCAAGTAGGATTCTAAAGCGATCGGTGGCAGAAAGCACTTTTTTGGCTGTCCAGTAGCGGTCGATGTCATTGTGAACAGCCATGTAGCCGGCTTTGAAGTCATCCGAATAAGGAACTACAGTAGCATCGCTGTGCCGAATAACCGGCTTACGCAATACCATTTTATTCTGCTCCGTATCAAATCTCGCACCACTATTGTGCAGAGCTTCGTTCATTAGATAATTGCGAGGGTTGTATACAAAATCCGCACTGTAGCCTGAAAAGTGTTCGGTCAGATATTTTATCATCTCATCATAAGCTGATTTTTCTCTGGACAGTCCGACAATCATTTCCACGTAACGATCGTCCGGAAGCTTCATAAATGAGAATAAGCCTATTATTTCGCCGTTTTCATAAACGCCGAAGGTGTCGTGCCTGTCAGGCGTGCTGATTAATTTCTTTAGGTTTTGCTCCACCTGCTCCTCATCGGAACGCATAGGGTCGGAAAAGCATCTGTCGTTCAAAAATGAATTCACAAAGCCCTCGACATCTTCAAGCCTATAAATATATTTTATCATTTAAATTGTCACCCCTTAAGTAAATATGCCTCGGCACTGAAATCTTCATCCGCACAGCCATACTTTTGAACAACCTCTAAGCCCGAAAGCTTATTCATATCCAATTCCTTTGAATCTGCAAATCTATGATATATAGCTAAGTACTCATTGCCGAGTCTGCGAATTACAAGCTGTGAGCCTGTCGGATTATTATATGAGGTTGTTGTATATTCACAAAGGATAGTTTCACCGCTCTTAATGATGTGTGAAACGGACTTATAAAACTCCATGCCGCCTTGTACTAAATCCAACTGATGCTCGCTCAGATTGTATATATCTCCGCTGAGACACATTCTGCCGAGCATTGTTGCGCAAAGCGAGTAATAAATTCTTTGGTCAGAATCAGACGCACGCAGAACTGCCCATATCTGGCTCTGCTGAGGCTTTATAACCCTGTGCATATTAGCGGCTATAAGCGGTATAGCCGACGTTTCGTGAGCATCCGAAAAGCTCGCCTGTGAACACAGCTCCATCATGGAAGCTTCAAGTCGGTGTCCTCCGCTTGAACAGTTCTCAATAACGATTCCCGGGATCATGTCGGCAATCCGTTTGATAAAACGTTTGCTGGCATTTACCTTTTTGCGAAGGTTCTCGCCCATGCTCTCGTCGCCGTCGCAGCCCATGCCGAGAGTATCGTTGTAGTCAATCTTTAAGTATCCGAAGCCGCTGTCCTTCAGCCGGTTTATGACTCTTTCTGTGAGATAGTCTACAACCCACTCATCCTCCATGTCCCAAAAATGTCTTCCTGCAACACTCAGCGGCACACCGTCCCTTTGAACCAAATGCTCTGCTTGATTATAATCTTTCGCCTCAGAGCAGAGCGATTCATACTCAAACCAAAGACCCGGGATCATTCCGCATGAACGGATATAGTCTGCAACAGGCTTCATTCCGCCCGGGAACTTCTTCTCGTTAACATCCCAGTCGCCGATGCTCATCCACCAGCGATCGCTCTGACCGTACCATCCGGCATCGATAACAAGATATTTTACTCCCCTGCCCTTAAGCTTGTCCGCAATCCTTTTGACGTTTTCAAAGCTTGGATTGCCCCATGTCGTGCAGTATTCGTTAAAGACAATTCCCATATCCTCGTCAACCGGTGATATTGCCGGCTTTTGCGCTCCAACAAGCTTTGCGGCAACCTCATATAAAGACTCGCCCTCGGCGACTACAGCCTTCGGAGCAGTAAAGCTCTCGCCGGGCTTTACGGTCTTTGTCCAGTGACCGAAGTCTCTGTCCGCAATTCCGCCCATTATCGTCAGCTCGTCAGACTCCTTGCAGAGTATCTCCATCTGCCACGACGCAGGGCTGTACAGCTGAACGCCTATAATTCTTGACGAAGCTGAGTCCTCAAGGGCTAAGAACGGAAAATACTTTCTTACAGGCATAGAGCCCAAATTGCCGAACTTCTCAACTCTTGTAGCACAGCGGTTCCACGACGGCTCAAGGTGCAGATCCTCTACAGTCTCCGTTCTGAGCTTGCCCTCTGCGCTCCAAAACGACTGCAATCTATGAATTTTATCCGCCTTTATTCCCGAAATTGCAAAGCTTGATAGCATTTCAAGCGTGCATTCACTGTCGCTCTCGTTAATGAAAGTAGTTGTCAGCTCTAAGTCAAACGCACACTTTCCCTGCTCAAGCGGCTTTTTGTCAATGACAATTTTGTGATTTCTTGAATCCTGCAAAACTATCTGTTCGTCAGATTCAAATGTTTTTTTGAAGCCGAAGGTCGACTCACATTTTGCCATGGACAAACCGTTGGCAAATCCGCAGCTGTAGGCGTCTCTCAGAAGCTTAAGCTCAGCATATATTTCCATATTACAACAACTCACTTTCTAATAGTTTTATTTATTGATATCATATATTCATAATACGCGCAATGATATTTCATATTCAATTTATTGATACATACTAATATGACGGTTTTGCCGCAAAAAGGTCCGCACAAGCTCTGCAATTGCAAAGTTGTACAGACCTTTTATTATCCACTATGTCGCACAATTGTCAAATCAGACATAAATCAAAAATTTAAAGTCAGCAAACAAAATGCTAAATAATTTACAAAATGACAAATAGACTGTTTCATATAATCACATCGTAACCTGCCGCAGCATTATTTACCTGCCGACGATTGCCGTTTTGTCAGCGCATATATCAGCAATCTGTGCTGACAGCTCGTCTGTCATCTCACAGCCTGTTACCATCGGGATTGCCTTTATGCCGCTTCCGCTGAGGGCTTCATCGACTAATCTGAAAACTGTTTTTAAAAGATATAAGTCGTTAAGACCCTCAAACGAAACCTCTGTACCGTCTGCCCGACGAATTCTTTTATTCATCGTGCTAAGGTTTATGCTGACATACACATTTGAAGTGCAGAGTGCGTCAGGGTCGGTTAAAATCTCTGCTTTTCCCGAAATAATGTCCTCTGCGTCAACCTCTATGTAAAACTCCTTGGCGGTTCCGAAGCCATAATATACCGTCTCTGCAAACGAAGCAAGCGCCTTATATCTGTCTGACGCCTGAACCGGCGAGCCTATTAAGCTCATGTCGCTCTGCCGAAGCGGCGGAAATTCAAGCTCGCCGACAACTATTCCGTCGAATCCGGCGGCTGAAATTTCGTTCACAAGACCGCCGATATACTCGCCTGCGCCTTTAGCATACGGTGAAATCCAAGGCTTTCCGCCCTTTGAAACAGAGTTGTCAAGCCATCTCGACTCAGAGCCCTCTATCATGTAGCTTATTCCCTTATCGAACCACGACGCTATGTTGTCGCTTAGAGCTGAGACTCTTGCATATAGCTTCAAGCCGTCCGCAGCGGATTTTATCGCCGACAGATCCACAGCATTTTGAATAACCGCTCCTGCTTCAATTGCTTTTGAAGATTGAGCCGTGTATGCGACTCCTCCGCCGTTCAATATAAGCTCAACGCACACTCCGGTATAACCGTCTGCCTTAGCCGTATCGATATTCGACAGGATGTAGTCTTGATAATCGACCAAGGAATCCTTGGGGTAGCTGATGTAATAAACGCTGTTTGTTCTTGAGACGGCATTGTCAACATTAGTCTCAGAGTCAGTCCTTACTTCCTCCTCGGGAATTGTCGCATCTGTTTCAGACTCATCAGCGCTTGTTATCGGCTTTGAGACCTCAGGCAAGCTTATTGACGGCGGTTCAGGCGGCAAGGGGTCATTTTTACCGACGAGAGTGTTTCTTTCTCCCTTCAGAAAGTCCAAAACGGGCTTGCCGACGCTGTAGCCGACAAATACTAATGCCGCCAGCACAGCGAGCATGAAGATAATACCTATAACAGAACTGCCGGTCTGCTTTTTTGTCTTGAAAATCGGCTTTGAATTGTGTTTTACATTGATTTTTTTTGCAGACATTAGCTACTCCTTATCTTGAAACAGCGAATATAACCATGGAAACTATTCCAATATATAAAATGTAAATCGGGAAGCCCCTAAAAGCTCTAGGGATCTCATCAGAATTGAGCTTGGCGTAATTAATTGACAAAATATACGCTGCAAAGGCAAAGCCTATTCCGATCTGAGCTGCAAGGGCAATTCTTTGACCCAAGGTAGACGAATTAATCGTCCCGAGGAACAATGCACTCAAGACTGCACAATTGAATGCGGACAGGTGGACATATTTTTTCACCTTCTTAAAAAAGCTCTTAGACAGGAACCATATAGCAAGCAGTGTGAAAATATAAACAGTTCCCAGTGAAAGTATATATATGCTCGGCATGAACCTCGCAGTAATCTCACTCTTAAGCATTATTCCCTCAAACAGGTAGGATATTATGCTCGACAAAATCGAAAACTCAGTTATGAACAGTCCGAAAATTAATATCTGACCGCGCTTTTTTGAAAGCTCTATGAGTGTACTCGTTCCGAATGCAGTTGTGAAAATGACGTTTTCAAGCACAATAGCAGATAAAGACGCCAACACCGCAGATAAAAATGTGCTCATTTATTTTAATATTTCCTTTCGCTCGTTGCGCACTTCGATAATAAATCAGGTCTTTTGTTCCCTTTTTGAAAGCAGCCCGACGATCCATCTGAACAATGCGCTCATCACCGCCAACAGTATAAAGCCGCCGAAGACCGTCGACGCTGTCGGAATGGGAAGCGGTATAAAGCTCACACCCAAAAGTCCGCCGTTTGTTATGATTTCACGCACGATTCCGAACAGCATAAGCGCAATATCGTATCCCAAAACATATAACGCCGCAAGCTCAAGCATATATCCCCTTTTAAGGCGGTAAAACTTAAGCTCGGTCTTTAAGGTTATCATAGAATTTGTTATAAGAAGCGGAGCATATATTCCGAGTGCCGCATACGACGCCGGCATGATATTTTCCATCAAAATCGAAACCGGTACATACACAAGCGACGCAACAAGAGTATATAATATAATACGAACTGTGTATACTATTCTTCTCGGGACGAACGAACATATAGCAACCGTTATATATGTCACAAGGCTGAAGACTATGCACAAAGCAGCTGCCTGAGCAAAGTTTGTAGCGGCGGCAACCGCAGGAGCTATTATAGAGCCTCCTGACAAAAGCGCATTCGAGGTCAGAATTGCTTCTCTTCCGGCTGAGCCGAGACGGTTTGAAGCGTATTGAGGACGCTCGCTCATATCAAATCATCCTTTCCTAATCATGAGTCGGCAGTACTCTTTTTGTTTTGACCCTTGTCATTCTCATCCGAACCTGAAGGGTCGGTCTCAGGCGCATCCGAAGCCGGCTCATTGGTTCGGTATGTCTCACTGTCGGAAGCATTGTCAAACAGCTCACCGCCGTCAGCTTTTGCAGCATTTGACTCGCTGTCTGTATTATCATCCTTTTTTGCCGAGGACTTTGTTGAAATAACGCCCGAACGTTTATTTTTCATCTTCTTTTGCTGCTTTGCAGGATATGTTATAGTGTCCTCTTTGTAGTTTTTGAATCTTGAGTATATCCAAAGGTTTCTGATACCTGACGCCGCAGAGTTACCTATCCATGCAAGTGCTTCGCTCAGTCTGACGTCAAGCCTGTCAAGCTCAGCGGCAAATAAGCAGACTATCAGCAGGGCGAAAACAGCAGAGTTCTCAAAGCCGCAAAAGCGTCTGAGAAGATACGACGACAGGGCAAAGCCTGAGCCGTATAGAATCTGAGCAAAGCTTCTTTTAGGCGTAAACCTCATATCGCACGCCATAAAGGTCAGAACGAACATAAACGATCCTGTTGTCATTGAGTAGAGCGCCGCCTGCCATCCTGTTGCAGAAATCGGGAATAAAACAAAGAGCAAGAGATTTGCAGCAATTGCGGAAAACAGCACCGGCGGCTCAATGTCCTTGAAAAAGTAAAGGGCTATTGTGCATATTGCAATCACGAACACACAGGATGTCCCCATAGGACCGCTGAGCTTGCCCCAAAATATATCCAAATTTGACGACGAGCTTAAAGAGTTATCGACGGCGTATGTAAACGAACGACCCAAAATCTGAGGGACGTCCGAGGCAAGCGATAAGCTTCCGAACGGCTGCGGTGTCGGATAGCGCAAAACATAGTTCGGCCACGCAAGAGCAGAAAAAGCGTATGCCGCAGCAGCCGGACTGAATATAATATTTGAGTTACCGCCGAAGGCGTATTTAAACACCGACGACATCATGGCTGCTGCCACTACTACAACCCGATACGGCACAGAAGCCGGCATCAGGAGTGCTAAAATCATACCTGACATAATAGGCGACGAGTCGGACCAGTTAAACTTTTTTTTCATCGCAGCAACACAAAGATATTCTGTCAGCAAACTCACGCCAACAGATATAAGTGTTATGATTATCGCACGAACGCCGTAGTAATAGTACGCCAATATATTAAGGGCAGTCATATAGGCGACAGTGCGCCAAAATCTCTGCCGTTCACTTTTCATAGATAAAACCATTCCTCTCTGAAATAGTTGCCTTAATCCGCCAAACGTGGTGAAAGGAACAAACCCCGTATTTCGCAAGACATAATTTTATTATTCACAAAGCATTTTTCTGTATATAATACTTATCTTAGCACGATTATATTGCAAAAAACGTCACAAATTTGCCGAAAATTTTGCTGTGGTTTCAACCCAAGGCTCATTCGGCGTTAATCGTTCCGTCAATTAACAATTCAAAAAGCAAAAAAGGCTGTGTTTTATATGATAACTAATGACAATGGGGATAAAATACTTAAAGCGCTTTTAAGCGAAAACGGAATCCTTTATTCTGCACGTCCTGTAAAAAAGCGAATTAAAGCATATCCATCTTCAACCGGATTAACCTGTGAAGTCGGCGACATACACGGCGCAGTTTCTTTGGCACTGGCGCTGAACCGTCACAAAGGCAGTATTCTATCCAGCTCGCTTCTTAAGCTAAGGAGCTGCTATATGTGCATAAAGCTGAAAACAAAAGACATTTACAAGGTACTCCCCGACATATGCGAGCACTCAAACAGAGTATTTATAGGAAAGGATTACCTTTACGTCATCAAGGAACACGGTAAAACCCTCATACCGAGCAACGCCGCCGAAATCATCAACAGCTCTTTGTGCAGGGACAGATAAATGCACAGCATTCAATCAACGTGAAATACATCAGCCTCTTAAAATCTCAACATTCCTTTGCATATCCTCAGCCTTGAACAAATATGACCCTGAGACTAAGACATTTGCGCCTGCTTCTGTTACAAGCGGAGCTGTCTCGGCGTTTATTCCCCCGTCGACTTCGATATCAAGGTCGATTCCCATCGAATCGGCTGTTTTTCTCAGCTCTTTAATTTTTTCAAGTGTATCAAAAATGAATCCCTGACCGCCGAAGCCGGGCTCTACTGTCATAATAAGAACCATATCAAGCTTATTCAGGTATTTATAAATCCAATCTACGGATGTGTTGGGTTTAACGGAGATTCCGGCTTTTAATCCAAGCTCGTGAATCCTGTCGATTGTTTCACCCGGGTCGCTGAGTGCTTCAGCATGAAATGTTATTATATCGGCACCGGCATCTGCAAACGCGGACAGATACTTATACGGCTCGCTGATCATCAGGTGAACATCCATCGGAAGCCTTGAATATTTTTTAATTGACTTCAAAACAGGTACTCCGTAGCTGATATTCGGTACAAAATGTCCGTCCATAACATCAAAATGAATCATATCGCATCCGCTGACTTCACATCTTGAAAGCTCGTCCCTCAAGCACCCGAAATCTGCCGACAAAATCGACGCCGAAATTAGATTTTGCATCGTTATAACCATGCCCTTCCTTACAAAATCAAGTTTTTGCAGTTTTAGCTCTGACATTAAGCAAGAATCGGTATATCTTGCTCATTTGAAAATCTGTGCCTGAAATCAGGCAATTTAGAAAGCACATATTCACTGCGGAAAAAGCCACAGTGCGTACAATTATTCCATTTCATTATACTCTTTTATAATGTATATGTCAAATCAATCTTGAGGCATAAATACCGCAATTGCAGCGTTACAATAGATGTAAGACTGATGTTAATTTATTGCCTTGTTCCGTTATATATCATAGCTTCATCCGCTGCTTTTTGTGAATAGCCCAACAATCTATCCTGCTGTCATGGAAAAATAT
>DKWG01000039.1 GCA_002491605.1 Ruminococcus sp. UBA7158 | reverse complement strand
TCATATCTATTGATAACGCAGAATTTTATTTTAAAATTTCTTATTTATATCTACACAAGTGAGAAGATTTATGCTATACTGATTTTATTTATCACTAATTTGGAGAAATAATGGACTTTGTAACGATTAAAAACGTCAGGATAAAAAGAACCTGCGCTCTTTCCCCTATGGCTTCGGTTGCCGACAGGGCATACAGAACGGTTTGCCGTGAATTCGGGGCGAGCCTTTTGACAAGCGAGATGGTGTCTGCAAAGGGGCTGTGCTATTCCTCGGCAAAAACCGAGGAGCTTTGTTTGGTGACGGACTTTGAGCGTCCGTATTCAATTCAGCTTTTCGGCGAAGAGCCCAAGTTTATTTTTGACGCCGTTAAGATTGTAAACACCTATAAGCCGGATATTATAGATATAAATATGGGCTGCCCCGTCCCGAAGGTAGTAAACCCGGGCGGAGGAAGCGCATTGATGAAAACGCCCGAGCTTGCTTTTGACATAGTAAAGGCGGCTGTTGCGGCGGCGGACTGCCCCGTGACGGTCAAAATCCGCGCCGGATGGGATGACCAAAGCATAAACGCACCCGAGTTTGCAGCGTTGATGGAAAAAGCGGGCGCAAGCGCAATAGCCGTTCACCCGAGGACGAGAAAACAGATGTATTCGGGCAGGTCGGACCGGAGCATAATCAAAGCGGTAAAGCAGGCGGTAAGCGTTCCCGTTATCGGAAACGGCGATATCAGCACCTATGCCGACTGCGAAAGGATGTATCAAGAAACCGGCTGTGACCTTTGCTCCTTGGCAAGGGCGAGCTACGGCAGACCCTGGGTGTTTAAAGAAATTGAGGACTATTTAGAGCACGGCATAATCCCCTGTGAGCCGACGCTTGAGCAAAAAATGGAGACTATGCTTCATCATGTTTCGCTCTTGATTCAGACAAAGGGCGAGAGCGTCGGAATAAGGGAAGCGAGAAAGAATGTCGCATGGTATTTTAAGGGACTCAAGGGCGCGGCGGCAATGCGCCAAAGGGCAGGAAGCTTAACCAGCCTTGACGAGCTTAAAATGATGATAGACGAGGTTTTAAATGCAGAAAACAACGACTGATTTGAGCGGATTTACATATGAATCACTGGGCAAGGGATATAATGTGTGCGTTTCGGACGAGCACCGCTTCGGAACTGATGCATTTTTGCTTGCCGACTTCGCCGCCCCAAGGCATAAGGACAGAGTTTGCGACCTCTGCTCGGGAAACGGCATTGTTGCACTCTTGATGTCAAGAAATTTTAAGCCTGCCGAGATTTATGCCGTTGAGCTTCAGGAAAAGGCGTTTTATCAGCTTCAAGGGTCTAAAGAAGCGTCGGACGCCGGCGAGATTATCCCTGTTTTGATGGATTTAAAGGAGTGGAAAGCTCCTTATCAGCTTGACCTGATAACCTGCAATCCGCCCTATAAAACAGACAATACAGGCATAAAAAACGCATCCGAGGCGGTGACAATAGCAAGGCATGAAATAAACTGCACTATTTATGACGTCTGCCGTGCGGCAAAAAGAAGCCTTAAGTTCGGCGGAAGGCTTTGCGTATGTCAAAGACCCGAAAGGCTTTGCGATGTGATATCGGCGATGCGTGAAAACAGCATAGAGCCTAAAAGGCTGAGAACCGTTCAGAAAAATTCAACAAGCGACCCATGGCTGATTTTAGTTGAGGGGCGCTTAGGCGGCTCGAGCTTTATAAAGATCGAAAAGCCGCTTTACATAAAAAGCGAAGGCTCGGATGAGTTTTCGGATGAAATGAAGAGAATATACGGATTATGATGTCAGAACAAACGAGAAACGGAGGGATATTTAATGGCGTCAAAGCTTTATGTCGTCGGAACGCCTATCGGCAATTTAGGCGACATAACCTACCGTGCGGTTGAGGTGCTTAAAAGCGTTGACTTTATCGCCGCAGAGGACACAAGGGTGTCGGTGAAGCTTTTAAACTATCTGGGTATAAAAAAGCCGATGGTGAGCTACCACGAGCACAACCACAAGTATTCCGGCGAGAGCATAATAAAAAGGATTTCGGACGGCGAGTCCTGCGCCGTTATAACGGATGCAGGAATGCCCTGCATTTCAGACCCGGGCGAGGATTTAGTAAGGCTCTGTGCCGAAAGGGATATCCCCGTTGAGGTAGTCCCCGGACCGAGCGCACTTATATCCGCCTTGGCGGTAAGCGGACTGGACACCTCTAAATTTGTGTTCGAGGGATTTCCGTCCACCGCTAAAAACTCAAGATACGATATGTTCGCCGCCTGCGCAAACGAGCAAAGAACTATTATTTTTTATGAAGCACCGCACAAGCTGATTTCAACGCTGAGAGACTTATATAAGTTTTTAGGCGACAGAAAAATAACTCTTTGCCGTGAGCTTACAAAGCTTCATGAGGAGATTATACGAACAACGCTTGAGAAGGCTCAGGATATCTACGACGATACTTCAAACCCGCCGAGGGGCGAATACGTTTTGGTTGTCGAGGGCCTTGAAGTAAAGCCGGAGGTTTTAACTCAGGAGGACGCTCTTAATAAGGTAAAGGAGCTTGTCGCAAAGGGAATGCGAGGGGCGGACGCCTGCCGTGAAATAGCCAAGACGTCCGGCTTTTCAAAAAGCGAGCTGTATACACTGCTCATCAGTTCGGATTGATAAATATGATTATTATAAGAAAAATGCTTGAAAAAGACCTTTCAGAGGTCGAAAGAATAGAGCAAAGCTGCTTTACATCGGACGCCTGGAGCGAAAGCTCGTTTGTGTATGCAATGGAAAGCGATGAGCTTTTAAGCTTAACCGCCGAAATTGACGGCAGAGTTGCCGGGTATATCGTGGTAACAAGGATTGTAGAAGCAAGCATCGACAGTATTGCAGTTTCCCCGGAATACCGCAGGCAGGGCGTTGCCGAAAAGCTCATATGGGCAGCCCTTGAAGGCTTTTCGGGAGACGTTTTCTTGGAGGTCAGGCAGTCCAATCTTGCCGCAAGGGAGCTTTATAAAAAGCTCGGCTTTGAGGAGATTTCCGTCAGGAAGAATTATTATGAAAAACCTACTGAAAACGCAATAATTATGAAGACACAGTTGTGTTTTGATTGACGGGCATTGTGTAGGTTGGGTTAATTCAGATTAATAGCCCATATGAAGCGCTCACACTGGATAAAAAGTACTTTGACTAACATTAAAAGAGGCGTAAAATGAAGATTTTAGCAATAGAAAGCTCCTGCGATGAAACAGCAGCCGCAGTTGTTGAGGACGGCAGGACGGTTTTATCAAACATAGTAGCGTCGCAGATAGACGAGCATAAGCTTTACGGCGGAGTTGTCCCCGAAATAGCTTCAAGACGTCATGCGGAGAATATATCGGGTGTTGTTGAAGAGGCTCTTTCAGCTTCGGGCTGTACAATGGACGATATAGACGCAGTTGCGGTAACATACGCCCCCGGGCTCATCGGTGCGCTGCTTGTCGGCGTCAGCTTTGCAAAGGGCTTGGCGTTTGCTTATAACAAGCCGCTTGTGGCAGTTCATCACATAGCCGGTCACATAGCCGCAAACTATATATCGCATCCTGAGCTTGAGCCGCCGTATCTTTGCTTGGTTGTAAGCGGCGGACATTCGCATTTGGTCGAGGTTAAAACTCATACGGAATTTAGGGTCATAGGCAGAACCCGTGACGACGCCGCAGGAGAATGCTTTGACAAGGTGGCAAGAACCTTGGGCTATCCCTACCCGGGCGGAAAGCATATAGACGAGGAAAGCACCAAGGGCGACAAAAACGCCTATAAATTCCCTCACCCCAAGCTCAGCGGCTGCGAGTATGATTTTTCCTTCTCGGGTATAAAGACAGCCGTTATAAACCTCATGCACAACAGCGAGCAGCGAGGAGAGCCGATAAACAAGTCGGATGTTGCGGCGTCCTTCCAAAAAACAGTCTGCGATATTTTGGCGCAAAAGCTTATGCTTGCCGCAGAAAATTTGGGGTATACTGATATTGCGGTCGCCGGAGGAGTCAGCGCAAACACCGGCATAAGGGATAAGATAAGCCGTGAGTGCAAAAAGCGAGGATATAAGCTTTATATGCCGCAGTTTAAGTACTGCGGAGATAACGCCGCCATGATAGGCGCTCAGGGCTATTATGATTTTGTTTCGGGCAAAAGAGCGGATGAGTCGCTCAATGCCGTAGCAACGCTTTCGTTAGAGGATATTTAGTGCTGATGAAAAGTAAAGTTTTTTGTATATTGGCTGCATTGTCTGTGATTTTTTTAACGCTTTGCAGCTGCGACTCGATTGATGAGCCGCAAGAGGAGAATACCTCTTTACCTATTGTAACCGACTCTCCGCCGATTAAACAGGCTTACCCGGTGAGCTTTGACAACGAGAGCTTTGAGTCGTCGCCGCAAACCGTTGTGTCGCTGTCTCCGGCTTTAACCTCGATTTTAGCCGAGCTTTCGCTGACAGACAGGCTTGTGGGCGTCAGCGAGTACTGCAATATGCCGGGTATTGAAGCTGTAGGAAGCCCTGCTTTTCCTGACATAGATAAGATAATTGAGCTTTCCCCCGAGCTGGTAATATCTCAGTCCCCTATTGCTTCTGCGGACGTTGTTAAGCTGAAGCAGTCCGGAATAAGGTATTTATACTTGGAAACGCCCAAAAGCTTTTCCTATCTTGTCGAGGAGTATATAAAGCTTGCTATGATTTTCTACGGCTCGGTCGATTCTCAGGACATAGCCGCAGCCGCTCTCAGGGAAATTGACGAGCGCATGACCGAGGCTCAGAACGCAGGAATAGATATTAGCTTTGTTATAGTGAACGCAGCTGTTGACGGTAAATACGCCGTGTCGGCAGGGGCTGATATAGCGACCGATATGCTCGGCGTTTTCGGCAAAAACGTTCTTGACGGAAGCGAGCAAAGGCTTGTATCTAAGGAAGAGCTTGAAGCCTTAGACTTCAGGGTTATATTTGCCGACTCGTCGCTGAGGTCAGGGGAGCTTGACGGCGTTAAGGCGGATGTGATTTATATAGATATGTCGGAGTTTGCAAGCCCGACGACCCGTCTCGGCGAGATTATTCTTTACTGCCTTGCAGAGCTTAGATAATCCCAATGTCAGGTTTAAGAAAAAATTAATGAACGGGCAAGGAATTTTTATTGACACGGCAAATATTTAAGTTTATTATATATTTCATGCAATAAAATTCGGCGCTTAGATGTATTATAAATGTGAAAATGGCGGCGATTACAGTGTTGTGTAAGCACCGTACCATATTGTAAAGAGACAACGGCAGCCGGAAATTTTCAGCCGGACTGCTTATCGCAATGAAAGGACTACAGCTTTGATGAAAAAAAGAATACTAAGCCTAATTATTTGCGCAGTAATGGGCATTTCCATGTGCGCTTGTTCGGATATTGAAAACAATGAAAACGACAAAACCCTCAGCCCTGATAATTCCGTCACCGTTACCGAGGATCAAAATACTCCCGTAGTAACAGACGGCAACACCCCATCGCCCGACAGTCAGCCGACAGTCACCGAGGACAACAAAACCGAAAACAATACAAGCACCAAGCCCAAGCCCGATGCTGACTGGAAATATGAATTTGATTCTGCATTCATAGAGCAAAACGGCATAGCTCATGTTTGGGAGCAGCTCGATGAGGACACTAAAATCAATCTCGGCGAGGTTATGAACGCCATTAACGACGTTATGCTTTACTGCCCTCTGTCGATAGGCGTTCCCAAGGACCAAGCAGACAGCTTTTTGGATTTGGTAATAAACTGCTCGATGTTTTACACATGGCGCGGCACAAAGTTTAAGGTTCATGCAGACGAATCAGGAATGGTAAAGGGTCTTACCCTTGACTACAGAGTCGACTACGAGGATGACGCAGTTGAAAGAGCTGAGTCGTTGGAGAAAAGGCTCAAGGAAATCGTCGATAAGATGCCGAGCGGCACAGACTTTGAAAAGATTAAATATCTTCACGATGAGCTTATTTTAAGCTGCGACTACAGCGACGACGCTGCCAGCCCGTTTACGGCATACGGTGCGCTTGTCGAGGGCAAGGCTACCTGTCAGGGCTATTCCGATGCAATGCTTTTGCTTTTAGACAGAGCAGGCTACGAGGTTGCCTTTGCAACAGGCGAGGGCAAGGACACGTCGGTTAAGCATAAATGGGTTTACGTTAAATGCTCGGACGGCAAATGGTATGTAATAGACCCGACATGGGACGACCCTCAGAACATCACCGACGTCAACTATGTAGGATATGACTATTTGTTTATCAGCGATGAAGAACTGTTAAAAGACCATGCGAAAAAGTACGAAAGCAGCTACTATAAGACTCCCGTGGCTGACTCAATGGATTTAAACTACCATAAGGTCATGGGTTACTACACAAATGACGCAGACGAGGCCTACGACATAATCAAAAAGCAGGCAATAGAAGCTGTTAAGGACGGCAGAAGATATATTTACCTTCGTGCCGACGACGGCGACACCATCAACAAAATATACAAGGCTGTTGCCGGCGGCTCGTTGGGCAATAATAAGCTTGAAAGCATTTTGATTGAAGCAAGCAAGGAAACAAAGGACAAGATTAAAACCGCCAAGTGGCAGAAGTCTATTAATGAAAAGACGGGTACTCTTGTTATCACCATTTTGGATGAGGAATAAATTTTATATTGCTGTAGACAAACGGTGAAAACTGTGATAAGATATTTTAAAGAGTAAATTATAATGTTATTTTGCTTTGATTCTCATATAGGAATTAAGTATGAGAACGGTAAAGAAAGGAAGATTTAATCATGAGCAAAGCAAAGAAGTTCGTGTCGCTTTTGCTTGCGGCGGTAATGATGTTTACCATGCTCGCAGGCTGCGAAAAGACTGTTGAGGACCCTGTCGAAACACTTCCGACAACAGATCCCGTTACAGTTGTAACCGACGATACTACCGCAGCAACCGACCCGGCTGTTCCCGAAACTACCCCCGAGCCGGTCACAGAGCCTGACGTTCCGGTTACAACCCCTCCGACAACCGTTACCGAACCGGTTACAACTCCTGCGCCTGTAACTACAGTTAAGGACAAAAATGATTACACAGTTGAAGATATGTCGGCTACTATGTATGCTACCGACTCGCTCAACGTAAGAAGCGGTCCGAGCGCAAGCTTTGACAGAATCGGAAGCTTCAAGAAGAACGAAGCAGTAACCGTAACAGGCCGTGCGTCAACAGGCTGGTACAGAGTTATAATCAACGGCGGCGTAGGTTATGTCAGCAACGCTTATCTTACCGATGTTAAGCCCTCGGATACTCCCGTTGTCACAACCGACGATGATGACGACGTTATAATTGACGACGGTGACGATGACAGCAACGTTACCATCGACGACAACCCCCAGACACCCGGCTCAAGCGTTTCGTACGGCAACTGGGTACATGATAACGGCTGGGATTACATGATTAAGCAGGTCAAGGAAGACAGATTCGTAACCGTGCTGAATCAGGTAATGGAAGGCATTCAGAACCTCGAGACCAACATCTTGGTCGAGCCTGTTATCTCTGCTGCCGAGGCTGAGAGCTTTGCAAACCTCATGCTCCCCATTCTTGCAGTCGACTACTGCTATGTTAAGACAATGGGTGCAACAACATATTCAACCAACGGCGCATTGAAGAGCGTTACCGTTAAGTATTATGTAAACACCAAGGAAGAAGCAGATCAGATGGTAGCCGAGCTTCGCAGCAAGGCTGATAAGGTTGTTAAAAACCTCAAGAGCTCATGGTCTGATTATCAGAAGATTAAGTACATAAACGATTGGCTCGTTTTGAACTGCACCTGCGACCAGTCCAGCATAGGCGGTCCTGCTCCCGGCAAATGGGAATCAAATGCCTACGGCTCAATTGTAGACGGCAGACCTACCTGCTTGGGCTACGCAAAGGGACTGTTCTACCTCTTGAACAAGGCAGGATATGACGTATGCTTTGCAGAGGGTATAGGACACGAGGCTAAGCATATCTGGGTTAAGGTTAAGGTAGGCAGCAACTGGTACAATATAGACCCGACATGGTGTGACCCGATGAGCCCCACAATGCTCGACCCCAATTATATCGACTACAGCTACTTCCTCGTTGACGACGACTTCATGGCAAGAACTCATAAGGACGTCTTCGACATGACCTACTACCGTGAGCCTGCTGCAAACAGCCTTAAGTACAACTGGCACAATGTCAACGGCTACTATGCAACATCCTACAGTGAAGCTGAAAAGATAATCAAGCAGGCAACTAAGGATGTTGTCGCAAACGCAAACGGTCAGTACGCATATGTATCGATCAAGTTTGCAACCAAGGAGCTTTACGACCAGTTCAGCGCTAACTATAAGAAGTCCGCTTACAACTCAAAGGTTTTGGAGGGCATAACCTCTAAGTATACCTGCGGCGACGTTTTGGCTAACGGCGACGGCTGGGTAAGAACCTACAGACTCGTAAAGAACTAAAAATCATATCTTGAATTGATAATAAATGCCGCTTCGGTGCAAAAAGCCGAGGCGGCGTTTTGCGTTTTGACTTGCTTGAAAATTTGTTTCGACCCGCACGTCAAGCCATACAAGCCGTCGGATTGATTTGTACGGCTTGATTTTTTGTATGTCTTATAAGCTGTTATCGGTGTAAGCAGAAATCGTGATTATAATAATTGCACGACGTATTAATGCGATATATGAAAACTTATATGAATTTTATACAAAACCTATAAGCTAATTTCGTGAAAATAAGTTATTTAAAACGACAGTGACATATGATATAATATTAATCAGCAAATATTACAGCGATTTTGTGCGCCGTTTTCTCAATACACAAAGGTGTCGGGAAAACGAGATTATCACAATTATTTGAAAGGAAGACATTATGGCTAAAAGAATAACGGCACTTGTTTTGGCGGCGCTGATGGTGTTTGCATTGGTCGGCTGCGGAAAGAAGACGCGCGAAATTATCAAGCTCACACTTTCGACAGAGGATTCCGAGGCAATTTTGGCTGCTGCCGGAATTATGCTTCCCGACGCCGAGACGGCTGCGGGCGCAAACTCAACGGTAAAGTTCCACCACTGGGTAGACGGCTTCCATAACTACTCCGAGGATGAAATCGTCAACACCGGCTACTGGACCTTCTCCGAAAAGTACAACGGCGAGGTTGAGTGGGTTGAAACTACATACGGCTCAAGGTTCGACGACCTTGCCGCACTCATAACGGCAGGCACAGCTCCCGACTTCACAACCTGCTCCGTCAGCACATTCCCTGATAAGTGCATGAAGGGCGTGTTCGTTCCCGTAACGGATTACATCGACTATACCGATCCGCTTTGGGCAGGCAACGCTGAATTTGTTCAAAGATACTTTACAATGAACGGTGAGCCTTATATCATCTGCACAGATGTTAAGGCACAGGACGTCTGCGCTTATAACCGCAGAGTTATTGAGGAATGGGGCTTTGACGACCCTCAGGAATTGTTCATGAACGACGAGTGGACATGGGATGTTTTCTATCAGATGTGCGTCGATTTTTCCGACCCTGATGAAAACAGATACGCTCTTGACGGCTGGTCATGGCAGGCAGCCCTCGTCAACTCAACAGGCGTAACTCTGATTGCCATCGATGAGGACGGCAAGTTTATCCACAACCTCGACGACCCGTCTTTAGAGGCTGTCCAGACAGTTATTTACGACCTCAACAAGAATAACTGCAGGTGCCCGAATATCATGAGAGGTACAGAGCAGGACGGCGCAGGAATTAAGGAAGGCCTTTGCTTATTCTGGCTCAGAGAAAAGTGGGCGTTTACAGGTCCTGTTGACGATATTTCTGCTGTATGGGGCGATATCGCCAATAACGAGCTTATGTTCGTTCCGATTCCGAGAAATCCCAACGGCGACGGCAACTACTACTTGGCAGGTCAGCCTGTAGGATACCATATCGTTCAGGGCGCAGAGAATCCCGAGGGCGTTGTATTGCTTTCAATGTGCGAGCGCTTTAAGATTATCGACCCGACTGTTATCGATATCGATGTTAAGCAGTTAAAGGAAATATATCTTTGGAATCAGGATATGCTCGACATGAACGACACCTGTCAGAAAATCGCCAAGGATTTCCCTGTCGTAAACTTCTCGTCCGGCTGCCCGGCACAGCTTAATACAGCTGTCAACAATCTGGTCAACGGAACAACAGGAACAAACGCTAAAACATGGGCACAGCTCAAGGAATCATATGTAGATTCAGTTCAGTATTATATAGAAGAATTGAATGCGGCAATAGAAGAAAGTGCCGCAGGATGATAATTTAACAGTGAAAATGCCGCTCGCAGGTACGGGCGGCATTTTTTTCGTTTACCGTTCATATACTGTAGTACCAATCGCTCATTTAAATGAATAAAGCTTTATGCAGACGGCGAAAACATGGGTCTGTGAGAAAGGAACGGTATAGATATGTCTGAGCTTGAGATGTCGTCGAAACGGCACAATATTATTTTAGAGGATAGAAGCAGGCTTTCAATGTCCGGAGTGACGGACGTTGAAAGCTTTGATGAAAACGAGGTGTCGCTCTTTACAACCCTCGGAGAGCTTGTTATCAGGGGAAAAGGTTTGCACGTCGACTCGGTGAATTTGGAATCCGGGGATATGGACATAACCGGCGAGGTAAAATCTTTGGTGTACGGCGACAAGGATCGAACAAAAAAGCCATCGCTTTGGGGTAAAATAACAAGATGACGCCCGGGTACGACGGAATGTTTTTGGGAGTACACGAGGAGGCGCATCTGATTGTTTTGTCGCTCATGGCAGGCGCAGTGCTCGGCGCAGTCTATGACATATTAAGGGCGGCGAGACTGAGCGTAAAGCACAATACGGCGGCAGTGCTGGTTGAGGATTTGATATTTGTTGTGCTCTTCGGGACTGTATATTACGCATTTTGCGTTGAATTGCTTGAAGGAAGAATGCGCGCATTTGCCTTGGCAGGGTTTTCGGCAGGCTTCGCAGTTTACATACTGACCTTGGGAAGAATAGTGTGCGGAGCGCTTTCCGCTGCGCTCGAGACTCTTGTCAAAATACTTGGTTTATTGGTGAAAACATTCAAAAAACCGATAAAGCATTTGTGCGGGCTGCCGTTTTTGAGTAAACTTAAGAAAAAAACATCGAAAACTTCTTGCAATAATTAATCGGTGTGTAGTATAATAACGTATGTATAAAAATAAGTAGATAAGGAGGTTGGAAAATGTCCGCTGAAAGTCATAATGAGAAAAACGACAAAAAGGTGAAAAAAACGCTTAAAAAGAAGCGTCGTTCTTCTTTTGCAGATTTACTGAGACTTACGGTATTTTCGCTTCTTCTTATTTATTCTTTGGGAGTAATTATTTCTACACAGGCAGATATCGCCGAGCAGAAGTCTGCTATCGAAAAGCTTCAGGCTGAGATAACAGAGGCAAGGCAGGAAAACGATGAATATGAGAGGCTTTTGAGTTCAAAGGATGAGTATGACTATATGCTGTCGGCAGCTATTGAAAGAGGTTATGCGTATCCGAGGGAAGTTCGCTTCTATGCTAAAAACAATGTAGAATAAATTCTCCTGTTGTACACAATATGACGTGAAAGAGGAAATGAAAACATTTATGCAGCTTGAACAGGGAGCAATTGTCGAAGGAAAGGTAACAGGAATATTAAAATTCGGAGCGTTTGTCGATTTAGGGGAAGGCAAAAGCGGAATGGTTCACATTTCGGAGGTGTCGCATTCATATGTAAACGACATCAACGACGTGCTCAAGGTGGGACAGTCGGTTAAGGTGAAAATTGTCACCATCGGCGAGGACGGCAAGATAGCTTTGTCAATCAAAAAGGCAGAGCCGCCCAGAGAACAAAAGGACTTCAAGAAGCGTCCGGACACAAGGCAGCAGGGAGGCCCGAGAAATCAGCCGCAGCCCAAGCCTCAGGATAAGGACTCAGCTCCGGTAAGACATTACTCAGCACCTAAAAAGCCGGTTAAAAAAGAAACCGTCGACCCGGCAGCGCTTCAATATGCGTATGAACCGAGGGCAACGGTAACAGACGCCGGATTTGAGGATATGCTTTCAAAGTTCAAGGCGTCCAGCGAGGACAGAATGTCTGACCTTAAGCGCACAATGGATATTAAAAAGCGTGGCTCGAGGAGAAAATAATTACTCAATAAAAATACATAAAAAGCCGCATCCATCGGCATTTTTGGGTGCGGCTTTAATAAATGCGGAAAGGTACTTTATAAGGATGTTAAAAAAATCAGTAATATTTATCGCAGTAATAGCTATGGTTTTGCAGCTCGTGGGATGTTCATCGTCCGAAGCGGTTGCAGGAGAGGAATATATTCTGGCGGCAAGGGCGGCATACCGTGAGCTGGATTCCGCAAGGGTCGACATTATTAACGACGACACGGGCGAGTCGGAGCAGATATTCATTTATAAATACGATGAAAAGGGCATGATGACCTATTCCTACCTCGGCAAGTCCGAAACCGAGCAGATAGCTCAGTATAACAACGGCTATGAGCAGTATACCGAAGAAAACGGCGAGGTGACTCTTTTGACATCCTCTGACCTCGGCTTTTGTGCTTATTCACGGGATATACCCTACCCTTATGCCGATGAGGTTTTGATACTCTTTTATAAGCAGGCTGTTGACAGCGAGCTTTCGTATATCGCTCAGAATGAAGCTGCTATAGAGGTCTGCCATGTTTATGACGTTTCAAAGCTGGCTAAAGCCGATATTGACCCGAGGGCGACAGGCTTCAGAGTCATATATTATTTTGACGGCGAGGGAAACCTTTTGTTCTTAAAGGAAGTGACCGACATGACCCTTGAGGACGGAACTCAAAAGACATATTCGTATTCGGTTTACATCACCGAGAGAAACGAAATTGAAAAGGTTCCGAACTTAGTAAAGGTCGAAGCCCCCGAAAATGTGCCGGTGATTTAACGGTTTCGGTGCGAATTTGTGCCGTTTTGTGTGATGTGCACAAAAACCAATTGAAAAATTATGCTAAATTCTATATTAAAATTTCGCAGCAATTTGCTAAAGACGCTTGAAATTGCAGATAAATAATGGTATCATAGTACCTGCGTGACTGCAAAAGATATGCGATGAAGCTGAAGGTTGCCGGCGGTATGCCGGGTAATTTCGGCCGAGTATGTCCGATTTTAAACCGGGCGACTGTAATAACAACACGGTATGTGCTTTAGCATCTTGCGAACAGATAAGGGCTTAATAGGGTCTTTCTGTGTCTAAATGTGCATAAAAGCTCCGTTTGTGTATTATGCGTCTGCCGAAAAACTGCGGTTTTTCGGTTTTTATTATGAGGATGCAGGAAACACACGGAGGCGTGTTAAAAACAGAAAAGGGCTGCAAAGGCAGTCCTGCCCCCATCAAAAAGCACAAATTTAAGGAGGCACTTTAAATGGCAGTCAATGAAAAAATCAGAATCAAGATCAAGGGCTACGAGCATTCAAACGTAGACGCTGCTGCAGCTAAGATAGTTGAAGCAGCCAAGAGAAGCGGCGCTAAGGTTTCAGGACCCATTCCGCTCCCCACGGATCGCGAAATCATCACCATCCTTCGTGCTGTTCATAAGTATAAGGACAGCCGTGAGCAGTTCGAAATGAGAACTCACAAGAGATTGGTTGACGTTTTGCACCCCACAAACGATACTACTGCTGCTCTGCAGAATCTTGAGCTTCCTGCCGGCGTTGACATCGTGATGGAAATCAAGTAATTTCCTAAAGAAATCGCATTTTCGATTTCTCAGCGAAGGTCACACTTACAGGTCATGTCGGGAAACCGACCAATAACCATTAGGAGGAAAACAAAATGAAGAAAGGTATCATCGGAAAGAAGATCGGTATGACTCAGATCTTCGACGAGACCGGCAAGGTAATTCCGGTTTCAGTCATCGAGGCAGGTCCTTGCGTTGTTGTTCAGAAGAAAACCTCTGAGAACGACGGATACGAAGCTGTTCAGCTCGGATTCGGCGACACAACCGCAAAGAGCTTGAAGAAGCCTCTTACAGGTCATTTCAAAAAGGCAGACGTCGCTTTGAAGAAGACCCTCAAGGAATTCAGACTCGAAGACATCTCAAACGTAAACGTAGGCGACATTGTTAAGGCAGACATCTTTGCTGCAGGCGACATTGTCGACGTTTGCGGAACCAGCAAGGGTAAAGGCTTCGCCGGCACCATCAAGCGCTGGAACAACCACAGACTTAAGGAAACCCACGGTACAGGCCCTGTTCACCGTCATGCAGGTTCCATGGGCGCTTGCTCAAGCCCCTCAAGAATCTACAAGGGCAAGGGAATGCCGGGTCACTTGGGCGCTGAAAGAGTCACAATTCAGAATCTTGAGGTTGTCAAGGTTGACGCAGAAAATAATCTTATCGCTGTTAAGGGAGCAATTCCCGGTCCTAAGCACGGCATCGTAACCGTTTGCAACAGCGTTAAGAAGGCTTAGTGGAAGGAGGAAGTACAATGTCAAAGGTTTCCGTTTATGATATTAAAGGCAATGTAGTTGCCGACACTGAGCTTAACGACGAAATCTGGGGTATTGAACCCAACGTTTCGGTAATGCACGCTATGGTAGTTAACTACCTCGCAAATCAGAGACAGGGCACACAGTCCACTCTTACAAGAACCGAAGTTTCCGGCGGCGGAAGAAAGCCGTGGAGACAGAAGGGTACAGGTCATGCAAGACAGGGCTCAACAAGAGCTCCGCAGTGGACACACGGCGGTATTGCACTCGGTCCTAAGCCCCGCAGCTACAGATACACCATCAACAAGAAGGTAAGAAGACTCGCTATGAAGTCCGCTCTTTCCTCAAAGCTTGCAGAAAACAGCGTTGTAGTTCTCAACAGTATCGATTTCGAGTCGATTAAGACCAAGAACGTCGTTGAAATGCTCAAGGCTTTGGGCGCAGAGGGCAAGGCACTTATAGTAATGCCTGCTTCCGACGAGAAGGTTATCAAGAGCGCAAGAAACATTCCCGGCGTTAAGACCACATTGGTAAACACCCTGAATGTTTACGACATCTTAAACTGCGACAAGTTCATAGTTGTAAAGGATGCCGTTACTAAGATTGAGGAGGTTTATTGCTAATGGTAAAGACTGCTCAAGACATCATTTTGAAGCCTGTTATCACTGAGGCCTCTATGCAGGACCTGCAGGCTCGCAAATACACCTTTAAGGTTGCCAAGACCGCTAACAAGATTGAGATCAAGGACGCCGTTGAAGAAATTTTCGGCGTTAAGGTCGCAAGCGTTCACACAATGAACGTCAGAGGTCAGTATCGCAGAATGGGCAGAAACGAAGGCTACACTTCTGCTTGGAAAAAGGCAATCGTAACACTTGCCGAGGGCTCAAAGACAATCGCCTTCTTCGACGGTTTGATCTGATTTAATTATATGAGCCTGACAGCCTAAAATATTTAGACGCTGTCCTTAATTTTCCGGTAAGTCACCCGCTTTTGCGGGCGTAAGTATGGGAAACGAAGTATTTTCCCGCAAAACCATAAAAGGAGTGAAAACACATGGCTATAAAAAGCTATAAGCCGACCACAAACGGACGCCGCGGTATGACAGTAACAGATTACAGCGGACTTTCCAAGGTCGCTCCGGAGAGAAGCCTTCTTGAACCTTTGAAGAAGACCTCCGGCAGAAACAGCTATGGCAGAATCACCGTTCGTCATCACGGCGGCGGCGAAAGAAGAAAATACCGTGTCATCGACTTCAAGAGAAACAAGCTCGACATGAACGCAACGGTTCTTACCTTAGAGTATGACCCCAACCGTTCTGCTCACATTGCTCTTGTTCAGTACGAGGACGGCGAGAAGAGATACATTTTAGCTCCCAACGGCTTAAAGGTCGGCGACACAGTTTGCGCAGGAACAAGCGCAGATATCAAGCCCGGCAACGCTCTTCCGCTTATCAATATCCCTGTGGGTACATTTATCCACAATATAGAGCTTTATCCCGGCAAGGGCGCTCAGCTCGTAAGATCAGCCGGCAACATGGCTCAGCTCATGGGTCGTGAAGGAAACTACGTTTTGGTTAGACTTCCCTCAGGCGAAATGCGCTACATCCCGTCAAGCTGCATGGCAACAATCGGTCAGGTCGGAAACATCGACCACGAAAATGTTCACCTCGGTAAGGCAGGAAGAAAGCGTCACATGGGCGTTAGACCTCATGTCCGCGGTTCAGTCATGAACCCCTGCGATCACCCTCACGGTGGTGGTGAAGGTAAGTCCCCTGTCGGACGTCCCTCCCCTGTTACTCCCTGGGGTAAGCCTACAATGGGTTACAAGACCAGAGCTAAGCATCATCGCTCCGATAAGTTTATCGTAAAGCGCCGCAACGCTAAGTAATGCTGAAAGGAGGCAGATGAATAATGGGTAGAAGCATTAAAAAAGGACCTTTTGTGCAGGAATCTCTCTACAAAAAGGTAATCGCCATGAACGAAGCAGGAGAAAAGAAGGTTTTAAAGACCTGGAGCCGTGCATCAGTAATCTTCCCTGATTTCGTTGGTCATACATTTGCCGTCCACGACGGACGCAAGCACGTTCCGGTATATGTTACTGAGGATATGGTCGGACATAGATTGGGTGAGTTCGCTCCGACAAGAACCTTCAAGGGTCATGCCGGTTCAAAGACATCCAACAACGGTAAGTAGGCCGAAAGGAGGAAAAACAAATGGAAGCAAGAGCAGTATTAAGAACTGCACGCATTTCACCTCGTAAGGTTTCAATAGTTTTGGACCTTATCAGAGGCAAGGACTTGGAGACAGCGCTTGCAATCGTTAAGCACACTCCCAAGGCTGCCTGCGAGTATTTGGTAAAGCTCCTCAATTCGGCTGCAGCAAACGCAGAGGTGCTCAACATGAGCAAGAACGATCTTTATGTTAAAGAGTGCTACGTTTGTCCCGGACCGATTATGAAGAGAATGTTGCCTGTTTCAAAGGGTAGAGGTCATAAAATTCTCAAGAGAACATCTCATATAACTGTTGTTCTCGGTGAAAAGGAATAAGTCGAAGAGGAGGTAAACTATGGGCCAGAAAGTAAATCCGCACGGTTTGCGTGTCGGAGTAATCAAGGATTGGGATTCACGCTGGTTTGCAGATAAGAGCACCTTCGGCGACACTCTTGTTGAGGACTACAACATCCGCAACTACATCAAGAAGAATCTCTATTCCGCAGGTGTTCCTAAGATTGAAATCGAAAGATTTGCAGACAAGGTTAGAATTAACATTCACTGCGCTAAGCCGGGCGTTGTTATCGGCAGAGGCGGCGAGGCTATAGAAAAGCTCAGACTTGAAATCGAAAAGATGATCGGTAAAACAGTTAACCTTAACATCTTTGAGGTTAAGTCTCCCGATCTCAACGCACAGCTCGTTTCAGAGAAGATTGCATTGGATCTCGAGAACAGAGTTTCATTCAGAAGAGCTATGAAGTCCGCTATCGCAAGAGCTATGAAGCTCGGCGCAAGGGGTATTAAGATCAAGGCTTCCGGCCGTTTGGGCGGAGCTGAAATCGCAAGAAGCGAAAGCTACCACGAGGGTACAATTCCGCTTCAGACAATCAGAGCCGATATCGACTACGGTACAGCAGAGGCTGCTACCACCTACGGCAGAATCGGCGTTAAGGTTTGGATCTACAAGGGTGAGGTTTTGAAGGGCGAAGCCGCTAAGACCGAAGAAAAGCCCGACAGACGCCGCCGTCCCAGAAACAATGACGACAGACGTCCCCGTCGTGACGACCGTAGACCCAGACAGGAAAGAACAGAAAGAAGAGAAGGAGGTAATAAGTAATGTTACTTCCAAAGAGAGTAAAGTATCGTAAGCAGCAGCGTGGACGCATGAAGGGCGTTGCTACCAGAGGAAACAAGGTAGCATACGGTGAATACGGCTTGCAGGCACAGCAGTGTGCATGGATAACCTCACGTCAGATTGAGGCTGCCCGTATCGCTATGACACGTTATATCAAGCGTGGCGGTCAGGTTTGGATCAAGATCTTCCCCGACAAGCCCGTAACAACCAAGGCTCTCGGCCTCAGAATGGGTTCCGGTAAAGGTACCCCTGAGTACTGGGTAGCAGTAGTAAAGCCCGGAAAGGTCATGTTTGAGATTTCCGGAGTATCAGAAGAAATTGCAAGGGAAGCTATGCGTTTGGCTATGCACAAGCTGCCTATCAAGTGCAAGTTCGTTGCGAAAGAAGCTTCAGAAACGGGTGGTGAGCAATAATGAAAGCAAGTGAAATCAAAGAAATGACTCTTGTTGAGATGAACAATAAGCTTGTCGACCTTAGAAAAGAGCTGTTTAACCTTCGTTTTCAGCATGCTGTAAATCAGCTTGACAACCCTATGAGAATCAAGGCTGTTAAGAAGGATATTGCTCGTATTAAAACCTTCATTCGTGAGCAAGAGTCCAAGAACGACAGTGCTCGTAATTGAGAGGAGGATTTACTGTGAGCGAAAGAAAGCTTAGAAAGACAAGAGTGGGCAAGGTTGTATCCAACAAGATGGACAAGACAATCGTCGTTGCCATCGAAGACAACGTTATGCATCCGCTTTACAAGAAGATCGTTAAGAGAACAGTAAAGTTCAAGGCTCATGACGAACTGAACACCGCCAACATCGGAGATAGAGTTGAAATCATGGAGACAAGACCTATTTCCAAGGATAAGAGATGGCGCCTCGTCAGAGTTGTTGAGCAGGCTAAGTAAAAAGTAGGGTGAGAGCCTAAAAAGGTTCTCAGATTTCTTGAAAACTGAAAGGAGGAACTTGCTGTGATACAAATGCAGACAAGACTCAAGGCTGCTGACAACACCGGAGCCAAGGAGCTTCAGTGCATCAGAGTTTTGGGCGGTACACGCAGAAAGTACGCCAATATCGGCGACGTAGTTGTTGCTTCCGTTAAGAAAGCAGCACCCGGCGGTATCGTAAAGAAGGGCGACGTTGTAAAAGCAGTAATCGTTCGTTCAGCTAAGGGTCTTCGTCGTGAGGATGGAACCTACATCCGTTTCGATGAAAACGCAGCTGTAATTATTAAAGAAGATAAAACACCCAGGGGAACCCGTATCTTTGGCCCTGTTGCCAGAGAGCTTCGTGAGAATGATTTCGTAAAGATCATGTCACTCGCCCCCGAGGTACTTTAAGGAGGAACCGCAGATTATGAATAAGATTCATGTTAAAACCGGTGACTCTGTAGTCATCCTCAGCGGTAAGGATAAGGGCAAGACCGGCAAGGTTTTGGCTGTATCCCCCAAGGAAGGCAAGCTCATTGTTGAAGGTGCAAATATTGTAACCAAGTCGGTTAAGCCCCGCAGACAGGGCGAGACCGGAGGCATTGTTAAGGCTGAGGCTGCAATGTATGCCTGCAAGGTAGCTCTTCTTTGCCCCAAGTGCAACAGAGGAGTAAGAACCGGCGCCAAGGTTATTGACGGCGAAAAGATAAGAATTTGCAAGCGCTGCGGCGCAGAGATTAAGTAGGAGGATAAACATGGCTAGATTAAAAGAACAGTATATCAGCGAAGTTGCTCCTGCACTTATGAAGAAGTTCGGTTATGAGAACGTTATGCAGATTCCTAAGCTCGACAAGGTAGTTATCAACGTTGCCTGCGGCGAAGCTAAGGAAAACTCCAAGGTCATCGACGCTGTTATGAACGACCTCGCTGCAATCACCGGTCAGAAGCCGATCGTTTGCAAGGCTAAGAAGTCTGTTGCAAACTTCAAGCTCCGTGAAGGTCAGGCTATAGGCGTTAAGGTCACCTTAAGAGCTGAAAAGATGTACGAATTTGTTGACAGACTCTTCAACGTTGCGTTCCCCCGTGTTCGTGACTTCAAGGGTATCAATGCAAACTCGTTCGACGGCAGAGGAAACTACTCAACCGGTATCAAGGAACAGCTTATATTCCCTGAAATCGAGTTCGACAAGGTAGATAAGGTTCGTGGTATGGATATCAACTTCATCACCACTGCAAAGACCGACGAAGAAGCTAAGGAGCTCTTGACATTGCTCGGCGCTCCCTTCGCTAAGTAAGAGGAGGATACAATATGGCTAAAAAGTCGATGATTTTAAAGCAGCAGGCTGAGCCTAAGTACTCAACTCGTGCTTATAACAGATGCAAGATTTGCGGAAGACCTCACGCTTACCTCAGAAAGTTCGGCATTTGCCGTATCTGCTTCAGAGAGTTGGCACACGACGGTCAGATCCCCGGAGTTAAGAAGGCAAGCTGGTAAAATTTCAGCAAAGGAGGCAAAACGGTATGCAGATTACTGATACAATAGCTGATTTGCTGACAAGAATTCGCAATGCGAGCACAGCAAAGCACGCTAATGTTGACATTCCTGCTTCCAACGTTAAGAAGGCTATAGTAGAAATCCTTTTAAACGAAGGCTACATCAAGTCTTATCAGATCGTTGAAGACGGCAAGCAGGGAATCATAAGAATAACACTTAAATACGATGAGAACAGAACACCGGTTATCTCCGGCATAAGAAGAGTTTCTAAGCCCGGTCTTAGAATCTACTCAAGCTGTGAGGATATGCCTAAGGTCATGAAGGGCTTGGGTGTTGCGATTGTTTCCACTTCTAAGGGAATCGTAACAGACAAGAAGGCTCGTGAGTTGGGCGTCGGCGGTGAAATTCTCGCATTCGTCTGGTAAGGAGGCTAAACCATGTCAAGAATAGGTTTAAAACCGATTAGCGTTCCTGCCGGAGTTGAAATCACTGTTGCTGAGGGCAACCTTGTAACAGTTAAGGGTCCTAAGGGAACACTGACTCAGAAGTTCAATCCGAGCCTTGCTATCGCGGTTGAGAACGGCGAGCTTAAGGTAAGCCGTCCCAATGACGAGCAGCAGTCTAAGGCTCTCCACGGCTTAACAAGAACCTTGGTTCACAACATGATCGAAGGCGTTGTTAACGGCTACAGCAAGCTTCTTATTATCGAAGGTGTCGGTTACAGAGCACAGAAGCAGGGCAAGGATGTTATTCTTAACCTCGGCTTCTCTCATCAGGTAATCGTTTCCGAGACTGAAGACATCAAGCTCGATGTTCCTCAGCCCAACCAGATAGTAGTAAGAGGTATAGACAAGCAAAAGGTAGGTCAGTTTGCCAGTGAAGTACGCGCAAAGCGTCCTCCTGAGCCTTACAAGGGCAAGGGTATCCGCTATGACGGCGAGGTTATCATCCGCAAGGAAGGTAAGGCCGGCAAGGGCGGAAAGAAGTAAATAAGGAGAGTATTGAGCTATGGTTAAATTAGTTGACAGAGCAAAGGCAAGAGCTAAAAGACATGCAAGAGTCCGTGCTAAGGTTTCCGGAACCGCTACATGTCCCCGTCTTAATGTGTTCCGCTCTGCAAAGCACATTTACGCTCAGGTAATTGATGATGTTGCCGGAACAACTCTCTGCGCCGCCTCAAGCATGGAAAAGGGCTTTGATGGCAATGGCGGAAACGTCGAAGGTGCAAAGAAGGTCGGCGAGATGATCGCTGCCGCTTGCAAGGCAAAGGGAATCGAAGAAGTCGTATTCGACAGAGGCGGTTATGTTTATCACGGTCGTGTTCAGGCATTAGCTGAAGGCGCTCGTGAGGGCGGCCTTAAGTTCTAAAAGGAGGTAAAGTATTTTGGCTAAGATAGATGCTTCATCAATGGAACTTGTGTCAACGGTCATCGCAGTCAACCGTGTATCTAAAACAGTCAAGGGCGGACGTATAATGAAGTTCTCCGCACTCGTTGTTGTAGGTGACGGAAACGGAACCGTCGGCTTCGGAATAGGCAAGTCAAGCGAAGTCAGCGATGCTGTAAGAAAGGGCGAAGCTGATGCAAAGAAGAACCTTATCAAGGTTTCTTTGAAGGACACAACAATCCCCCACGAAATCGTCGGCGCATACGGAGCAGGCAGAGTTTTAATGAGACCCGCTGCTGCCGGTACCGGAGTTATCGCAGGCGGACCTGTTCGTTCGGTAATCGAGGCTGTAGGTATTAAGGACATAAGAACAAAGTGCTTGCGTTCAAATAATCCCTGCAACGTAGTAAGAGCAACATTCAACGGTTTGGCAAATCTTAAGTCTGCTGAAGAAGTAGCAGCTAAGAGAGGCAAGACTGTTAAGGAATTATTCTAAGGAGGATATAAGCTATGGCATCCGTTAAGATCGAGCTCGTTAAGAGCTTAAACGGAAGACTCAAGGATCAGATTGCTACAGCTAACTCCTTAGGTCTTCGTAAAATCGGTGACGTTACGGTTCAGCCCGATAACGCACAGACAAAAGGTAAGATAAATAAGATCGTTCACCTTATTAAAGTTACCGAAGCATAAGAAAACAAGGAGGTGCGAATAAATGAGATTGCACGATTTGGCACCTGCTGAAGGCTCAACCAGAGAAGCCAGAAGAATCGGAAGAGGACATGGCTCAGGCTGGGGTAAAACAGCAGGAAAAGGACATAAGGGTCAGAATGCACGTTCAGGCGGCGGCGTTAAGCCGGGCTTTGAAGGCGGACAGACCAGGCTTGCAAGAAGAATACCTAAGAGGGGCTTCAACAACATTTTTGCAGCTAAGTACACGGCAATAAACGTTTGTGACCTTGAGAAATTCGTCGACGGAACTGTTGTCGACGCAGAGCTTCTTATAGCTGCCGGCGTTATCAAGAACGAAGGCAACGGTATCAAGGTATTAGGTAACGGAGAACTCACCAAAAAGCTTACCGTAAAGGCGGCAGCTTACTCTTCTTCTGCCAAGGAAAAGATTGAGAAGGCCGGCGGAGAGGCAGAGGTGATTTAAGTGTTTGAAACATTGCGAAACGCTTGGAAAGTTGCAGAAATAAGAAAGAAGATATTATACACCCTTCTTATTGTCCTGATTTACAGACTCGGCGGTTACATTCCTGTCCCTTATCTCGACGGAACTGTTTTGCATGAAATGATAAGCGGCAGCAATACAATTTTCGGATACCTTAACACCCTGTCCGGCGGAACATTTTCAAGGGCAACACTTTTGTGCCTTTCAATTTCACCGTACATCAACGCACAGATCATTATTCAGCTCTTAACATTTGCTCTTCCTCCGCTCGAAAGATTAGCTAAGGAAGGCGAAGAGGGCAGAAGAAAGATCAATAATATCACTAAGTATACAACACTCGGCATCGCATTGTTCCAGTCATGGGCATACTACCTCACACTCAAGTCACACGGTGCTTTGACCTATACTCAGGGCATTTCCAAGGCTTTGTCTGAGATAGTTATCATCCTCTGCTTCACAGCAGGTGCAATGCTGGTTATCTGGCTCGGTTCCCTTATCGACAAAAAAGGTATAGGAAACGGCATTTCAATGCTTCTCTTTGCAGGTATCGTTGCTGATATACCGTCATCGTTCGGTAGTACCTTCGTTGAACTTGCAAGAACAGGTAATGCCTTCTACATTGCATTGATTCCGATTATTGTTGTTATCTTCGTTTTGATGATTGCTTTCATCATCTTCATGGATAATGCAGAAAGAAGAATCCCGATTCAGTATGCTAAGCGTGTTGTCGGAAGAAAGGTATACGGCGGTCAGTCAACCTACCTGCCGATAAAGATTGCAATGGCAGGCGTTTTGCCTATCATCTTTGCAATGAGCTTCCTTTCTATTCCTCAGACAATTATGATGTTCACAGGTGAGCCTAAGGCAGGTACATTCTGGGCAGGCTTCTTCAAAGTGTTCAGTTACACACACCCCGTATATGCAACATTATACTTTATATTGATAATTTTGTTCAGCTACTTCTACGTATCTATGCAGTATAACCCTGTTGAGATCGCTAACAACCTCCGCCAGAACAACGGCGGTATCCCCGGTATTCGTCCCGGTCAGCCGACCTCAGACTTCATCACAAGAATACTTTCAAAGCTCATTCTTGTCGGTGCTCTCTTCTTGGCAGTTGTTGCTCTCTTCCCGATTATATTCGCTCAGATTACAGGCGTCGGAAGTCTTGCATTGGGCGGAACTTCAATCCTCATCGTTGTAAGCGTTGCTCTCGAAACTGTTCGTCAGCTCGAGTCACAGCTTATGATGCGTCACCACAAGGGCTTCTTGGAATAAAGTGATTAGGAACGCTGATTGATTAGTCAGTGCTTCCATGTTCGGTTGCTGCGCCAGACGCAGTCGCCGGACATAACCACGATTTGATGTTCAGAAAGGTTATCAATATGAATCTTATCTTATTAGGAGCACCCGGAGCAGGCAAGGGCACACAGGCAGAGGTTATCTGCCAGGCAAAGGGCATTCCGGCTATTTCAACCGGTAATATGCTCAGAGAGGCTGTTAAAAACGGCACTCCCAGCGGTCTTGCAGCAAAGGGCTACATGGATTCCGGCGCCTTAGTTCCGGACGACGTCGTTATCGGCATTCTCAAGGAAAGAATTGCTGAGGACGACTGCAAAAACGGCTTCATTCTCGATGGATTCCCCCGCACAGTTCCTCAGGCAGAAGCGCTTGACAAGATGGGCGTGGTAATTGATAAGGTAATTGAGATATTTGTCCCCGACGAGACAATTGCAAAAAGACTTTCCGGCAGACGTGTCTGCGAGGCTTGCGGAAACTCATACCATGTGGACTTCAAGCCCACAAAGGTTGAGGGAATCTGCGACGCCTGCGGCGGCAAGACCGTTATCCGCAAGGATGACGAGCCTGCAACCGTTTTGGACAGACTTAAGGTCTACCATGAAAAGACCGCTCCCCTGAAGGACTTCTATTTTGCTCAGGGCAAGCTCGTTACAGTTATCGGTCAGGAAGAAGTAGCCGATACATCAAAGCTCACACTTGAAGCTTTAGAGGGCTGATTGTGGTAAACGTAAAATCATCTAAGGATTTAGAAAAAATGCGCAAGGCGGGACTTATTACCGGAGGCGCACTGGTCGCAGCAGGAAAGGCTATCCATGCCGGAATGTCGACAAAGGAGCTTGATAAGGTTATTCACAACTTCATCACTGCTCACGGTGCTAAGCCTTCATTCCTCGGCTACTCAGGATATCCGGCGTCTGCCTGCATATCGGTAAACGATACGGTAATACACGGCATTCCCTCGGCGCATGAAAAGCTCAAGGACGGCGACATAGTTTCTGTCGACGTCGGCGCATATATCGACGGATTTCACGGAGACTCTGCGTATACTTTTAAAGTAGGCGAGGTTGACCCCAAGACTCAGGCACTTTTAGACGCCACAGAGGAAAGCCTGTACATGGCTATCTCAATGGCAAAGCCCGGAGTCAGAATCGGCGACCTTTCGGCTGCCATTCAGGAGTACAACGAGTCAAGAGGCTTCGGAGTCGTCAGAGAATATGTCGGTCACGGAGTCGGAAGAGAGCTTCATGAGGAGCCCGAAGTTCCTAACTTCGGCAGGAGCGGTCACGGCGTAAGGCTTATTCCCGGAATGGTAATAGCAATTGAGCCGATGATAACGCTCGGAAAACCGTCAGTTAAGGTTCTTAGCGACGGCTGGACCGTTAAGACCCGTGACGCGTCACTCGCTGCGCATTTTGAGCACACAATAGCAATAACGTCCGACGGTGCGATTATTCTCACCAAGCCCGAATAAGGAGGACGTTTTGTGAATGCTGTCAAAGGTTCGGTGGTTAAATCCACGGCAGGTCGAGATCAAGGCAGGTACTTCGTTGCTGTAGCTGCCGAGGACCGCTTCGTTTTTATCGCAGACGGAAAAGAGCGCAGGCTCGATAATCCCAAGCGAAAGAATGTAAAACACATTTCACCGACTGCCTATACAATTGATATCACCGGCATGACTGATAAAAAACTAAAAAAGCTTCTTTCAGGGCTTCAAACCCAAGGCTCTGTTGAAGCCGGCACGACCGGACGAGATGAAGGAAAAGAGGGATTTTAGTGTCAAAAGAAGATGTAATTGAACTTGAAGGAACCGTTGTGGAAGCATTGCCAAGTGCAAGATTTGAAGTAGAGCTTGCAAACGGTCACAAGATTCTCGCCTATGTATCCGGAAAGCTGGCGCTCAATCATATAAGAATTGTTCCCGGCGATAAGGTAACGGTCGAGATGTCTCCTTATGATCTGTCCAAGGGCAGAATCACATGGAGATCTAAGTAAAGTAACAACCATAGGAAGCAAAATGCTTCATGATTTGAAGGAGGTATTTCAATGAAAGTAAGACCTTCAGTTAAACCGATGTGCGAAAAGTGCAAGGTTATCAAGCGCAAGGGCAAGGTTATGGTCATTTGCGAAAACCCCAAGCACAAGCAGCGTCAGGGATAAAAACACTTAATGGAGGTGCCCATAAAATATGGCTCGTATAGCAAGTATAGACCTTCCGAGAGAAAAGAGAATCGAAGCGGCTCTCACATACATCTACGGAATAGGTCAGCCTACAGCAACTAAGATCTGCCAGGAAACAGGCGTTGACCCTGATATCAGAGTTAAGGACCTTTCTGAGGACGATGTTGCAAAATTGCGTGAATATATCGACAAGCATCTTATTGTCGAGGGCGACAAGAGAAGAGAAGTTCAGCTCAACATCAAGAGACTTATCGAAGTCGGATGCTATCGCGGAACACGTCACCGTAAAGGACTTCCTGTTAGAGGTCAGAGAACAAAGACCAATGCAAGAACCCGCAAGGGACCTGCAAAGACCATCGCTAACAAGAAGAAGTAAGGAGGGATATGTAACATGGCTCAGCAGAAATCAGCTAAGAAGACGGTTGTTCGCCGCCGCAGAGAAAGAAAGAATATTGAACAGGGACAGGTTCATATCCAGTCTACATTCAATAACACTATAGTTACCATCACCGATATGCAGGGAAATGCAATTTCTTGGGCTTCAGCCGGCGGTCTCGGCTTCAGAGGTTCTAAGAAGTCTACTCCTTTCGCTGCACAGACTGCCGCTGAAACCGCAGCTAAGGCTGCTAAGGAGCACGGTCTTAAGGTCGTTGAGGTATACGTTAAGGGACCCGGTCAGGGAAGAGAAGCTGCTATCCGTGCTCTTCAGTCAGAGGAGCTTGAGGTTAGACTCATCAAGGATGTAACTCCTATTCCTCACAATGGCTGCCGTCCTCCCAAGCGCAGAAGAGTATAGTTTTATTTAAGCTGCGTATTTATTGAAAGCTACCGAGTTTACCAATGTTTACTCGGCGTCGGGGAACAGTGCCCTGATATTATTTAAAAAACGGAGGAAATTTATTATGGCAATCAACAAAGAGCCTATACTCAAAAAGTGTAAGGCATTAGGAATCAGCCCCATGGTTATGGGTGTTGGTAAGGAAACCAAAAGAGATCCCAAGGCAAACGTCAGAAAGAAGGAATCTGAGTATTCCAAGCAGCTCAAGGAAAAGCAGAAGCTTAAGTTCATCTACGGCGTTCTCGAGAAGCAGTTCAGACACATCTACGAGAAGGCTGAAAAGATGGAAGGTCAGGCAGGTACCAACCTTTTGACCCTCTTAGAGCTCAGACTTGACAACGTTGCTTACAGAATGGGTCTTTCCATGACCAGACGTGAAGCAAGACAGCTCGTTTCTCACGGTCACTTCAACGTAAACGGTGCAAGAGTAGATATACCCTCTTACAGAGTCAAGGTCGGCGATGTTATCGCACTTCGTGAAAATTCCAAGAAGAGCGTCAAGTTCAAGGAGATAGTTGAAGCAACCAACGGCAGACTTATCCCCACATGGCTTGAGGTCGATAAGGAAAACCTTACTGCAAAGGTAGTCAGACTTCCTGCTAAGGAAGACCTCGATTATGAGGTAGAGGAGCACATGATCGTTGAGTTGTACTCGAAATAAGGCTTAGTTTTAAGTATTATCAAGAGTTCATCTTGCTTATGGCGGGCAAAAGCGGCAGGTCGGCGATTTGCTTTCGACCGAAAAGCTTTTGCGCACCTGAGCGGTCAAATACGGGAGGGCAATTGATCCTGCGAGTAACACTTGAAGGATTACCGAAAAGAAATGGAGGCTATAATGCTAGAAAAAATCGAAAAGCCGGATATAGAAACAGTCGAGCTTAAAAGCAACGGAACATACGGAAAGTTTGTTTTGGAGCCATTAGAGCGCGGCTACGGCACGACTATTGGCAACAGCCTTAGACGTGTATTGCTTTCATCTCTCCCCGGTGTTGCCGTTACATCTATTAAGATAGACGGCATTCAGCACGAATTATCGACCATCCCGGGAGTCAAAGAGGATGTTGCGGAAATCGTACTTAATCTTAAAGGCTTAACTGCTAAGCTTTACTGCGACGGACCTAAGACGGTTTACATCGAAGCAGAGGGCGAGTGCGAGGTAACTGCCGGTGATATTAAAACCGATTCAGAGGTTGAAATATTAGTCCCGGATATGCATATAGCAACCTTAGACTCCGGAGCAAAGCTTTACATGGAAATAGCACTTGACAGAGGTCGCGGATATGTCTCCGCTGAAAAGAACAAGGCTATCATGTCAAACGCACCCATCGGCGTCATCGCCGTTGACAGTATTTACACACCTGTTCTCAAGGTTAACTACACAGTTGAAAATACCCGTGTAGGTCAGATAACCGACTATGATAAGCTCACTTTAGAGGTATGGACAGACGGAGTTATCTCCGCAAAGGAAGCCGTCTCCATGGCAGCCAAACTCCTCAACGAGCATCTGAATCTATTTATCAACCTGTCCGAAGAGACAAGCGTTGATGAGATTTTGGCAGAGAAAGACAATAAGTCTAAGGATAAGGTCCTTGAGATGACCATTGAGGAACTTGACTTGTCGGTTAGATCCTTTAACTGCCTTAAGAGAGCCGGAATCAATACTGTAAACGACTTGATTGAGAAGTCCGAGGAAGAAATGATGAAGGTTAGAAACCTCGGTAAGAAGTCATTTGATGAGGTCAAGGAGAAGCTTGCTTCCTTGGGTCTCGAAATGAGTTACGAAGAGGAATAACAAAGTAAGGAGTGAATATCTATGCCAGGCGCAAGAAAGTTGGGCAGAACAACTGACCAGAGAAGAGCAATGCTCAGAGCTATGGTTACTTATCTGCTTGAAAACGGTAAGATAGAAACCACTGTAACAAGAGCTAAGGAAGTTTCCAGCATGGCCGAGAAGATGATAACCCTCGGCAAGGCAGGAGACCTTCACTCAAAGCGTCAGATCTATGCATATGTCACCAAGGAAGACGTTGCAAAGAAGCTGATTGACGAAATAGCTCCCAAGTATGCCGACCGCAACGGCGGCTATACAAGAATTATAAAGACCGGTCCCAGACGCGGCGACGCTGCTGAGATGGCTATAATTCAGTTGGTTTAATTAATATTTTAAGTCCCTCGCTAACCCGGGGGACTTATGCTAATTTTCAATGAATGTTATGCTGTAAGTGAGCAAGAGAAAAATGCAGTTCGTCGCTTTGTCAGCGTTATGCTTATAGCTTGCGTATCATTGGAATCAGAATTAACATAAGCTATTGTAATACATTGGCAATAAGTTACTTTTGTTCAAAGTGCCTTATGTTAAGTGCGGAATTTATGCAACATTTTCAGAGAATTTTTATTCAAATTGATTGACATAGGGCAAAATAAATGCTATTATATTAGCGGTTAACACCAAAAATAAAATTATTTTTATGGAGGTAAAAATATGAAAAAGATATTAGCGATTATGCTGGCAGTATTTATGCTCGTGTCAGTATTCTCGGTAAATGTTTTTGCAGTTGATGAAACTGAAGAAGACACAGCAGATGTTCAGGGCACAGCATCAACATCATTCCTTGGTGAAAGTGGCGGATCTAACTCTTGGGATAGAGTTGTTAAGCCGGGTCATAGTTGGGAACCTCCGTCTGAGGGATGGCTCGATACCAGCGTTATCAAATTCCAGAACTGGCACTTCAATATAACTGACCTTGTTTTGAAGGCAGCCGGTGTTAAGGACATTGCCAATATCGTTTCAGTTAAGGCAACTGTTGAGTTAGTCGGTAAGGATTCAATAAGCGCATACAGAACAGAAGGCAATCCTACTGTTCAGCTTGAGTACGGCACGGTTTACAATCCTAACGGAACTGCTTTCGGAGCTGATGCAGCATACATAGAAGACGATATCATTGACATAGCTGTATGCAACAATTTCGAGGGCAACAAGGCAACAGTTAGCGGAAATATTCCCGCCGGAGCAAAGGTTATTACCCTTGACTTAGGCGGATTCGGAAGGATTACTCAGGAAGACAATCAGAAATTTGTAATTACTGTAGAAGTTGAATACACGAATGTTACCGTTAATGACGTTGCTTTCGACGGCACACTTCAGGAAGCTGTAACTGCTGCTGAGGACGGCGCTACCATTAAAGTTGGTAAAAACCTCACAGGTGCTGGCGTAGTAGTTCCCGAAGGAAAGAGCATAACAATTGATTTCGGCGGCAATACCTACACTGTTGATGCAACAGTAGGTTCAACCGGAACAGAAACAAACGGCTTCCAGCTTCTTAAGGGTGCCAATGTTACTTTGAAGAATGGTACTCTTACAGACGAGACAGCTGGGATTCTCATCCAGAACTATGCTGATTTAACTCTTGACAACATGAACGTTGTTTCAGCTAATGCTGACTATGTTGTTTCTAACAACAATGGTAAGCTCAATGTTATCGGCAATACCAGCATAAAGGCTGCTGATGGCAAGACAGCATTCGATATGTACTACTGGCCTGAGCATGGTTACGACACAATCAACGTAACTGTTAACACAACCGGAACTATCACCGGTAACATTGAAATCTCTGCTGACGGTTCAGCTGATTTCGACACTGTTGTTTCCAAGCTTTCACTTGATCTTCAGGCTGGAACATTCAAGGGCAACTTCGTTGTTAATGCTGAAGGACTTAACTTTGAGATGCCTGCTGGACCAAGACAAACTAATTTATACGTCCACAATGGATTTGATGCTGAAAATGGCACAGAACTCTTCAATCCATTCGATGGAGCTCCCGAAGAAAGAAAAAATAATAATCACTTTATTGGTGGTGCTTGGACTGGCAAGAGTTATCCTGCTGATTTCCTGACAGCCATTGCTAATGAAAATGCTTTAATTGAAGTTATAGCAAGTGAAGCAACGTCCAACTTCTTTAGCAATGGTCATGAATACTGTGGTGTTCATTCTGTGGTTACAGAGAGAACGGAAGCTGACGGCAAGGTAATAGAAGTATGCAAGGCTGCAGATGTTTTAGCTAGCGTTTTTGCAAAGACTAAAGATCTTGATAACATCTCTGATCTTGAACAGTTTGCAATTAATGTTAGAAACAGTATGGTAGATGACGTCTGCGATCCTGTTAAGCTTTATAGTTTCAGAATTTATACTGTTGAAGAGCCTTCAGAACCCACCGAAGAAGACATCAAGGCTGCTCTTTACAAGGCATTAGCTGACAAGGGTGTAGTTAAGCTTGCTGACGGAACTAAGTTCACTGATCCTGCTGTTAAGCACTTCGGCTTCGATACAATAACCGGCAGCGACGGCAGCTTCGTTATCGGCGAGGAAATCATCGAAGCAACTGCAGATCGTCGTCAGAGCGGTGTTATCTACATCGACGAAGAATACCACGGTATGCTCATAAACGGTCACCTTCTCACATATCCTCACGAGGCTGACAATGCACTCGGCTACTGCCCTGTTTGCAATGCAATCATCGAGGCAAATGAAGAGGTTGAGGTTGAAGTTGTAGATCCTACCGAGCCCGGCGACGTTGAAACTGAGACCGATGAGCCTACTATCGAAGTAACTGAGCCTGAGCAGCCCACCGAAGAAGAGAAGAACCCTCCTATGGGCATCGCTTTCGCAGTTCTTCCTATGGCAGTAGCAGCTGCTGCTTTGGTTTCTTCCAAGAGAAGATAATTTATCTTAAATAATTAAGCGCAAGCTTACATAAAACCCGAGGAAAGGCTCCTCGGGTTTTTACTTTTACGCTCCTTGCCTGAAAATAATATATATTCGGAATAGCTTTTGCCGTGACATCGGATTCATGAGCGGCTAAGCCTAAATATCGCATCCATGTGCGCATCTCATAAACAATAAAAAAGTATAACACTGCCTGCAATCCTGCCCGTAAAAGCTATTTACATTAAAACGGAGTTATGATATAATTATATGCGTATGTGCAGAGTTTTGCGCAGAAAATGTACAAAGGCAATCCGTCCTTGCGGCGGAACGGTATATGGCAAATGAAGAATTTTAATGTGAATTATCTTAAAAATATCGTCGCTCCGGCACTGATATTCAGCTTTATAACAGGCTCGCTGACAGGCGCTATTATTGTATTCTACCGTCTGGCGGCGTCAGGGGTAATACATTTGTCGGAATCGATTTATTCTATGCTCGGGCAAAAGCTGTATTTAATCCCGATAGCCTTAGCTGTGCTGGCGCTTTTGGCGTATGCGACCTGCTATGCGTATAAAAAAGCGCCGAATTTAAAGGGCGGCGGCATACCCACGTCTATAGGAATACTGCGGGGACTCATAAGCTTCAAGTGGCTTCGCAATATTATAGGCGTTTGGGCAATATCGCTTTCGACCTTTTTAGTGGGCGTTCCTCTCGGAAACGAAGGACCGTGCGTTCAAATGGGTACGGCGATAGGAAGAGGAACTGTCCGCACTCTTGCAAAGAAGAATGCCGCATGGGACAGGTACGTCATGACAGGCGGAGCGTGCGCAGGCTTCACAGCGGCAACCAATGCGCCTATCTCGGGAATAATGTTTGCAATTGAGGAAGCGCACCAGAGAATATCCCCCATGATTTTGATGGTTGCCTTTATATCCGTAATGTTTTCAACGCTGGCAATAAGAATACTGTGTCCGCTTTTCGGCTTACAGCCTGATTTGTTCCCGGGACTTGAGGAAAAGGTAAAAACACTCGAGCTGAGCGAGCTTTGGATAGCGGCTGTGATTGGCTTGGTAATAGGTCTTGCGGCGTCTGCGTTCCTAAAGTACTATAAGCTGATGGCTAAGCTTGTAAACGGAAAGCTTGCAAATGTCCGCCTTGAGGTTAAGGTTATGCTGATTTTTGTCCTGACCCTCGGCTTCGGTCTGATATCCTACAGCTTTATCTCAACCGGACACGGACTTATCGAGGACTTAATGACCGGCGGCATAGCTTGGTATATACTGATAGTCATTTTAATTTTCCGTGCGACAATGATGCTCGCCGCCAACATCACAGGTATAACAGGCGGTATGTTCCTGCCTATTATAGTGCTGTCCGCAATAATCAGCTCTTTGCTGGGCAGAATTATGATAACGCTTGGTATTATTAGTTCTGAATATTACTCTGTGATTATAGTTTTGGGCATAGCGGCTTGTATATCGGGAATGATGAAGTGCCCGTTAACGGCAATTGTATTCTCACTCGAAGCATTGTTCTGTACAGAAAATATACTGCCTGTTATAGTCTCGGCGGCACTGGCGTATTTTGTAACAGAAGTGTTCAATGCAAAGTCCATAAATGAAACGGTAATTGAGAGAAGAACAAAGGAGATAAACGCAGGCAAAACGCCTGTTGTCATCGATACCTTTGTGACGGTTAAGGCGTCTACCTTTGCAATAGGCAAGCAGATAAGAGATATATTCTGGCCCTGCAACCTGTTTGTTTTGTCGATAAAGCACAGTGAAAAGGCGGGAGCAGTCGTCGATACAAACGGCGATAAGACCATCCGCGAGGGCGATATTTTGCACGTTCGTTATTCCTGCTATGATGAAGAGGAAGCTAAAAGAGAGCTATTAGCGATAGTGGGTCAGCAGGAGCTTGAAGAAAACATAGTGCGTGTGGTTTAAAAAGTTAAGAATAGATTAAGATAGCATTAAGTGTGTTTTCTTCCGAGTCGGCGTATGATATAATAGCCGTAAACGGCTATTATAATGATTATGCGGATGCAGTTAGTGCAAAACGTAGCAATTTCGGTTTGTGCGAATATATTTATGCAGATTTTTTGATAACGATTGATGGGATTTAATCCTTGATATAAAGCAAAGACGTTTTAGATTATTTGACACCTTTGCAGATATGAAAGGAATGATTGTAATGAGTAAAACAAAAGCCGAATCGTCAAGACACGGTGCTCAAAAGGAGTTTGACACCAAGCGAAAGCCAAAAAAGCCGCTTCCCTATCTGATGCCGGTAGAATGGGGCGGCGCATGGTCGATGACTGCGAGCGCAAAGGCAAAATTCAAAAAAGTTAACTGCGAGGGACTCAAGCCGCCGTATCTGATACTGTGCAACCACGCTTCGTTTATCGATTTTCCGCTGGTAGTCAGAAGTATTTTTCCTCATAGGTGCAGCTGGGTAATATCCATTGAGGAGTTTATCGGCAAGGAATGGCTTATGAGGGGCATAGGCGGCATATATAAGCGCAAATTCACTCAGGATTTAACGGTTGTCAAGCATATACTGACTGCGCTGACACGTCAAAAGGTCTGCTGTACGATATACCCCGAAGCGAGGTTTTCACTCGCAGGCATAAATGAACAGATAGACGGCGCACTGGGCAAGCTTGCCAAAAAGGCAAAGTGCCCTGTTGTTCTATGCCTGACAAAGGGCAATTTCTTAAGATCTCCGCAGTGGTGCAAGCATCCGTACCGCAAGGTGCCTATTGAATGCGAGCTTATTCAGATTGTAACCCGTGAAGAGGTGCAAAAGCTGTCAGCCGAAGAAATTCAAAGGCGCATAGAGGAAAGGCTTGTCTACGACGACTATGCGTATCAAAGAGAGAACGGCATAAGAATAACCAGTGAAAAGCGTGCGCAGAATATACATAAAATACTCTATCAGTGCCCTGTCTGCAAGACGGAGTTCTCAACCAACAGTGAAAACACCCGAATCTGGTGCGAGCATTGCGGCGCAAGCTGGGAGATGAACGAGCTGGGCGAGCTTAAGCGTGAAAACGGCGAGGATATATTTACCCATGTTCCCGACTGGTACCGCTGGGAACGTGAAAACGTCCGCCGTGAGGTAGAATCGGGCGAATACCGCTTTGAGGACGAAGCAAGGCTCGAAAAGATTGTAAACGCAAGCACCGGCTTTAACGTAATCGGAAAGGTAAAGCTCACCCACGACGAAAACGGCTTCACCATGAAGGGCAGCCTTTCAAACGGTCAGACCTTTGAGTTTAACCGCACAGTATCGTCAATGCGTTCCGTCCATATAGAATACGACTTCAAGGGCAGGGGCGACGCCATTGACCTTTGCACCTTAGACGACACATATTTTGTATTCCCCCTCACAGCTAAGAACTGCTTGACCAAGCTTCACTTTGCAACAGAGGAGCTGCACTTGCTCGAGGCGAAGAGAAAAAAAGAGGCTTTAGCTGCAAGTAAGCCTGAATAAAAAAGTTTTGGACATGACAATGCAATTTTTGGGCAATAATAATTGTATTATATATGTCAGCTGAGTCGGTTAGTTCGCCTGCCGGTCACATTCGTGCGATTGCAGGCGATTTATCCGACTTGCAAATAAGTCGTGATGACTTTGAATCAGAAAGGAATTTTAAAATGAAAAAACTATTCGCAATTCTTATGTGTGCTGTTATGACAGCGTCGGTATTCAGTGCGTGCGGCTCCGAGCCTGACACTCCGGATACACCTGACAATGACACTCCTGTAGTTTCAGACGCAGACAATGAAGAACCCCCTGTAGAGCCTGAAGCTCCCGAGGTTACTATTACAGACACCCTTGAGCTTTTGACTAACGTTTGGAACAACTACCCCGAGGATCAGAAGTTTGCCGTAGCAGGCGGTATGGATGTAATGGACGGACCCGGCAAGTACGAGGTTCCCGGAAGCGGCGAAGTGCTTGACAATATGCTCGGCTTCCCTCAGGACAGCGAGGAGCTTATCGACGACGCAGCTTCTATGATTCATATGATGAACTCGAACACCTTTACCGGTGCAGCTTACAGACTGAAAAATGCAGACGATGCCGCCGACTTAATGCTTAAAATTAAGGACAACATCATGGCAAGACAGTGGATATGCGGCTTCCCCGACAAGATGATCGTAGCAAGCGTAGGCAACTATGTAATCTCTGCATTCGGAAAGGAAGAGCCTATTGAATCCTTTAAGACAAATCTGGCTGCCGTTTACCCCGATGCAGTGATCTCTTACGAAGAGTCATTAATGTAATCTAATCGAAAGCAGGTTTACAGGATGCTGTTTTCATCAATACCGTTTTTATATTACTTTCTGCCCTGCGTTTTAGCGGTATACTTTTTAATACCGGGCGGGAAAAAGTACTCCTATCAGCTCAAAAATGCTTGGATTTTTCTGTCCAGCCTGTTTTTCTACGGCTGGGGAGAACCGAAGTTTTTAATAGTCATGCTTTTCTCAATTGTACAGGGCTATATATTCGGACTGTTGATTGAAAAATTTCAGGGAAAGAAGAAGCTCGCAAGGCTTTTTCTTTCCCTTGCCTGCATTATATCGCTTGGGCTTTTGGGCTACTGTAAGTATGCAGATTTCTTTATTTCAAGCGTAAACTCAGTGAGCGGACTTTCTATACCGCTACTCAACATAGCCCTGCCTATCGGCATAAGCTTTTACACCTTCCAAATCCTCAGCTACGACGTCGACGTCTACCGAGGCGACGTGAAGGCGCAAAAGAGCTTTGTCGCACTGGGAGCGTATATTTCTATGTTCTCACAGCTTATAGCAGGACCTATCGTCAGATATTCAGACGTTGCCGACCAGCTTACGCAGAGAAGTCACACTCTTGACGGCTTTGCGCTCGGTGCAAGACGGTTTGTTATAGGCTTGTCCAAGAAAATGCTTGTTTCAAATATTTTGGGCGAGCTTGTTTCGATCTTTAAAGACTCCGATCAAAAGTCGGTGCTGTTTTTCTGGATGTACGGAATTGCATATGCTCTGCATATTTATTTTGACTTCTCCGGCTATTCGGATATGGCTATAGGCTTGGGCAAAATAATGGGCTTTGATTTCCCCGAAAACTTTAATTACCCTTATATATCCGCAAGCATAACCGAGTTCTGGAGACGCTGGCACATTTCACTCGGCTCATGGTTTAGAGACTATGTATACATCCCCATGGGAGGTAACAGAGTTTCAAAGCCGAGATGGATATTCAATATATTTGTTGTATGGTTCTTGACAGGTCTTTGGCACGGAGCGGCGTGGAACTTTGCCGTCTGGGGACTCATATATGCTGTGCTTTTAATGAACGAAAAGCTATGGAGCTTAAAGCTGTTAAAGAAGTCAAGGATTATAAGCCATATATATGTGCTGTTATTCACAATTATCGGATTTATCGTGTTTGACTCCTCGACACTGAGCGAAGCGGGCACAGTCATTTCGTCTATGTTTGGCTTCGGCGGCTACGCTTTAACAACCTTTGATACTCTTTACTACCTAAAGAGCTATGCGGTTGTTTTAGCTTTGGCGATTATAGGAGCTACTCCGATTGTTCCCATGGCGATTAAAAAGCTCAGGGCAAACCGTGTATGCGGTGCGGTTATAGATATCGCCGAGCCGTTTGTCCTCACAGCGCTTTTGGCAGTTTGTACGGCCTATATGGTGGACGGCGCATTTAATCCGTTCCTCTATTTCAGGTTTTAGGATAGGAGGGATACTGCGATGAATACGACTAAGCTTAAAAATATTCTGGTGTGCGTGCTGTTTTGCGGCTTTATAGCCCTGTTTTTGATATGGGGAATAGTTCTTAAAGACGGCGAGATGTCTATGAGCGAAAGACGCAAGCTCGCTCAGATGCCCAAGCCGAGCCTTGAAAACGTTGCAAACGGCGAGTTTATGTCAAGCTTTGAGACATACTCGGTCGATCAATTCCCGATGAGAGACAGCTTCCGTGAGCTTAAGGCTATTACAAGCTTTTATGTTTTGGGTCAGAAGGACAACAACGGAGTGTATTTAAAAAACGGTCAGGCGTCAAGGCTTGAGTACCCGATAAACTATGAGTCGGTTGACTATGCCGTTTCAAGAATACAAAATATCTACAACACTTATTTAAAGGACAAGGACGTTAAGACGTATATATGCGTCGTTCCGGATAAAAACTTCTATATTGCAAAGTCGGGCGGATATCCGTCTGTTGACTATGAGCAGTTCAGAAGCCTGGTACTTGACCCGAACGACTTTGCCGTCGGCATAGACATATTTGATTTGCTGGAAGCGGACGACTACTTCGCCACTGATATTCACTGGCGTGAAGAAAAGATTGTCGACGTTGCGAAAAGGCTTGCTGAGTCAATGGATACGCCTTTTGACGGCGATTTTGAGGAAGTGACGCTTGATGTGCCGTTTTGGGGCGTGTATTCAGGTCAATCTGCGCTTCCCTTGAAGCCTGATGAGATTAAATACCTGACCAACGAAGCTATTGAGTCTGCGCACGCCTTTGACTACGAAACAGGCTCTGACATCCCGGTATACAGCATGGAGCTTGCAAACGGCAAGGACCCGTATGAGATGTATCTATGCGGTTCAAAATCGCTTATAACCATCGAAAATCCCAATGCTCTGAGCGACAAGGAGCTTGTTATATTCCGAGACTCGTTTGGCTCGAGTATTGCGCCGCTTCTTATAGAGAGCTATAAAAAGATAACGCTTGTTGACATAAGATATCTTCAGTCAAGCTTTGTGGGTAATTTCGTTGAGTTTGATAATCAGGATGTGCTGTTTTTGTACAGCGTGCCGGTGCTTAATAACAGTAATACTATGAAATAATACTTGCCCCCACAAAAAAATCGGCTGCAAACCTTGAAAATAGGTTTGCAGCCGATTCTGTTTCATCAATATGCCTTGCCCCAGACTACCATGCACTGAGCCGGTTTTCCGCAGCATACGCATTTATCATCCAGATGCTCCTGCTCAAACGGGATACATCTTGAGCCGACGCCTGTCAGCTCTTTAACCTTATCCTCACAAGCTTCGTCGCCGCACCACATAGCCTTGACAAATCCGTCGCCCTTTTCCTCAAGCATGGACTTGATCTCGTCAATAGATGTGCAGGAGTATGTTCTGAGGTTTTGGTTGTCCAAAGCCTTTTGATACATTCCGTCATGAACAGCCTGCAAGCGCTCCTTAACGCCCTCAACGAGGTTATCAAGCTGTATAAAGGTCTTGTTTCTTGAGTGACGCTCAACTGCAACGCAGTGACCCTCCTCAATATCTCTGGGACCTATCTCAATTCTGAGCGGAACGCCCTTCATTTCATACTCTGCATACTTCCAGCCGGGTGAATTCTCGCTGTCGTCCAGCTTAACTCTTATGCCTGCCGCCTTGAGGGTAGCGTAAAGCTCGTTTGCCTTGTCTAAAACGCCTTCCTTGTGCTGTGCAACGGGTACAATAACAACCTGAACGGGAGCGACCGCCGGCGGCAATACCAAGCCGTTGTCGTCGCCGTGGGTCATTATAATCGCACCGATTAATCTTGTAGTGACTCCCCAAGAGGTCTGGTGAGGAATCTTAACGGTGTTGTTCTTATCGGTGAAGGTTATGTCAAATGCTTTTGCGAAGCCGTCTCCGAAGTAGTGAGATGTTCCTGCCTGCAAAGCCTTGCCATCGTGCATCAAAGCTTCTATTGCATATGTGGCGACAGCTCCTGCAAACTTATCGCTCTCGGTCTTCTTGCCCTTTATAACAGGCATAGCCAAGGCGTCACGGCAGAAATCGGCGTAGACATTGAGCATCTGCTCTGTCTCGGCAATAGCTTCCTCGGCGGTCTCGTGAATGGTGTGACCCTCCTGCCACAGGAACTCTCTTGAGCGAAGGAACGGTCTTGTTGTTTTCTCCCATCTTACGACCGAAACCCACTGGTTATAAAGCTTGGGCAAGTCTCTGTAAGAATGAACAACGTTTGCATAGTGCTCGCAGAAAAGTGTTTCAGACGTCGGGCGGACGCAAAGACGCTCCTCTAATTTTTCCTTGCCGCCGTGTGTTACCCATGCAACCTCGGGTGCAAAGCCCTCAACGTGCTCCTTTTCCTTGTTTAAAAGGCTTTCGGGGATGAACATCGGCATACAAACGTTTTCGTGTCCCAGCTCCTTGAAGCGTGTGTCTAAAATCTTCTTCATATTTTCCCATATAGCATAGCCATAGGGACGGATGACCATACATCCTTTAACGCTTGTGTATTCAATAAGCTCTGCCTTTTTAACAATATCGGTGTACCACTGTGCAAAATCCTCACTCATCGGGGTGATGGACGCAACCAGCTTTTCATTTTTTGCCATGGTATTATCTCCTTATATATTTATTCTTGATTTTTGTCTGTGCCGTTATCGGCTGAAATATCATCGTCCACCCTTTCGGGAAGAGGTGCGCTTTCATAGGGAGATTTATTCTTTGCACGCTGTTTGTCGATAAATGCAGCCAGCTTGGGAGTTACTATGGCTATTACAAAAACGCCTGCAAATAAAATTATCATTTCAATAAAAAACAAAGCCGTTTTGCTGATAATGAACGCTGCAATCAACATATCTTTCCCCTTTCGCATTTTATCGGAAATCGGTCGATTAAAGCGGAAACGTATTAATCGGCGATTTCTTATGTATTTTAACATATAGATATTGATTTGGCAAGGGATATCAACGATTTTATTGTTTATTTGAGCGACTTCCCCTCCGTACTGTCCGCTGTTGACCCGCTGCCGCCTGCGCCCGACTTTTCCTTGCATGAACACAATCACCCGCAAGCGGCTCGCTGCTGCGTATACAAAAGATTAATTTGATTTTTAAGCCGAAAAACTTACAAAAATCGCTTGTATAGCTCATAAAAGTGTGATATACTTTTGATAATTGTTATTAATAAATCGGACGTCAAATTCAGTACCGAGAGGTTAACGGCATGGATTTGCGCGGAAAGGAATAAAATTAAGTATGTTCAAAAAGGATATAGGAATAGACCTCGGAACAGCAAACACCTTGGTTTTTGCAAAGGGAAAGGGCATAATTATAAGAGAGCCTTCGGTTGTAGCGGTCGACACTAAAACAGAGGCGGTTCGCTATGTGGGACAGGAGGCAAAAAACATCATCGGACGTACCCCTGGCTCTATTAAGGCTGTCCGCCCTCTTAAAGACGGCGTTATCGCTGATTTTGATATGACAACGGCTATGCTTCAGGAGTTTATAAGAAAAGCAATAGGCTCAAATCCGCTTGTAAAGGCAAGGGTTGTTATTTGCATACCTTCAGGCGTAACTGCGGTTGAGAGAAGAGCCGTTAAGGAAGCAGCTGAGGGAGCAGGCGCAAAGAGGGTATCTATTGTTGAAGAGCCGATGGCGGCTGCTATAGGAGCAGGTCTGCCTGTTGAAGAGCCGACAGGCTCAATGATTGTCGATATCGGCGGCGGAACGAGCGAGGTAGCGGTTATTTCGCTGTGCGGAATTGTAACAAGCCGTTCTGTAAGGGTTGCAGGCGATGAGTTCGACTTGTCTATAATCAACTTTATCAAGAAAAAATACAATCTTCTTATAGGTGAAAGAACAGCTGAGCATATCAAGATATCAATAGGCTCGGCATACCCGACGGATGAGGACACCGAGCTTGAAATAAAGGGAAGAAACCTCTTGACCGGTCTTCCCGAAAACATAACAATATCCTCCGAGGAGATAAGAGACGCACTGACAGAGCCGCTTTCTCATATAGTAGAGGCGATAAAGGTAACTCTTGAAAGAACACCGCCCGAGCTTTCCGCCGATATTATCGACGCCGGCATTACCCTTGCAGGCGGCGGAGCGCAGCTGAGAGGACTTGACAGGCTTATAAGCGAAGAAACCGGAATACCTGTATACATTGCAGAACGCCCCTTGGATTGCGTTGTCGACGGAACAGGCAAGCTTTTGGAAAACATAGAGGAGCTTCACGACGTTTTGAACAGCGACAGTTCTTATTGATTGTTCTGAAGAAAACAAGGCTTGCCGTGTAAAAAGCGGCAAGCTGAATTAATTTCAGTTATTTTCTGCGCCGACAGCTAAAGCGGCTCAGCACTTTTTGCAGTATTATTTCCCGTAAATTATCCGAAAAGGAGGCGA
>DKWG01000070.1 GCA_002491605.1 Ruminococcus sp. UBA7158 | reverse complement strand
CGACCGAGCCGACAGGCGAGACCAAGTCCTTCTGCCCCTGCCAAGATGCACTTGTTACATTTGTAGCGGGTGCAATTTTTATTGCTGTCAAACCGAAAACACGGAGGTGGCATATCTGACTCACGGAAGAATCATTATAATTACAGGTTCACCCGGAACGGGAAAAACCACGACTGCGTCAATCGTCGCTGGGGAATCGGAGTTAGAGAAATCCGTGCATATACATACGGATGATTTTTATCATTATTTGAGCAAAGGAGCAGTGCCGCCGCACCTGCCGGAATCGAATGAGCAAAATCAGGTTGTGATTGAGGCGTTCTTAGAGGCAGCGAAGAGGTATGCCCAAGGTGGATATGATGTAATTGCAGACGGTATAATAGGTACGTGGTTTTTAAGCCCATGGCTGAATGCTGCCCGAGAGGGTTATGAGATACATTATATTGTTTTGAGAGCAGACAAAGAGGTAACGATGAAAAGAGCTGTCGGACGTTCAAAAGCGGACAGTGAAACAAATGCCGCCTTGGTGGAAGCAATGTGGGGGCAGTTTTGCGATTTGGGTGAGTATGAGTCAAACGTTGTTGATACAACGGTGCTCACAGTCGAGGATACCGTTTTAGCTGTAAAGAAGAAAATCGCTATAGGAGAAGCATTGCTGTCTTAATATGGTCTGCATGAATGCAATAACGACGCCCGATTGCGCTGAAAAGCCATATATCCCTCTTGATTTTTGATACTTAATATAGTATAATTTTTCAGTAATAATTATCTTAGCTGAAAGGAAGAATATAGCATGAATTTAGTTTTAGTAGTAAACGCCGGAAGCTCATCATTGAAGTATCAGCTTTTGAATATGGACGATGAGTCAGTTTTGGCAAAGGGAAACTGCGACAGAATCGGCATAGGAGGACACGTTTCTCACAAGATCCCCTCAACAGGCTATGATTTTGAAGCAGATTGCAACTTCCCGACTCACACAGAGGCTTTTGAAAAGCTTGTCGAGGTTTTAACAACCGGCGACGGTAAGGTTATAGATTCAATGAGCGAGATTTCAGCAGTCGGACACCGCATAGTTCAGGGCGCAGAGGTATTTGACAGAGCCTGCATGGTAACAGAAGAGGTTATCGACAAGATTGACGGATTATCCGAGCTTGCTCCTGTTCACAACCACCCCCACGCTTTGGCACTTCGTGCCTGCACAAAGGTTCTGCCCGAGGGCACTCCTCAGGTAGTTGTATTCGACACTGCATTCCACCAGACAATGCCTCCAAAGGCTTACCTCTTCGGTCTTCCTTATGAGGACTACGAGAACTACCATGTAAGACGCTACGGCTTCCACGGCACATCTCACCGCTTTGTTTCCTCAACCCTTGCAAACGTTATGGGCAAGGACCCCAAGGATTTGAAGATTGTTTCCTGTCACTTAGGAAACGGTTCGTCTATAACCGCTGTTGACGGCGGTAAGTCTGTCGACACGTCCATGGGCTTCACTCCTCTCGACGGTATCATCATGGGAACACGCTGCGGCGCAGTTGACCCGTCTGCTATAACCTTCGTTATGGCTAAGCACGGCTTTGATTCTCATGAGATGAGCGAGTATATGAATAAGAAGTCAGGCTTTGCAGGCCTTTCAGGCGTAAGCTCGGACAACAGAGACGTCTGCGCTGCCGCTGATCAGGGAAACAAGAGAGCTATACTCACTCTTGATATTTTGCAGTATCAGATCAAGCGCTACATCGGTGCATATGCAGCAGCTATGAACGGCGTTGACGCTGTCATCTTCACAGGCGGCATCGGCGAGAACTCTGTCGAGGTAAGAGAAGCTGTCTGCGAAAACATGAGCTATTTCGGAATCGAAATTGACAAGGAGCTTAACAAGACTATCCACGGCAAGCTTGCCAAGATTTCCACTGAAAATTCAAAGGTTGAGGTTTGGGTTGTTCCGACAAACGAGGAGCTCTTAATCGCCCGTGACACCTTGGCAGTAATAGCTGAAAACAAGTAATGATAGAATTTGCTGAAGCTTTTCCGCAGTATGCTTTTTTGGTGTACGTCGCTATAATGAGCTTTATTACCTTTATGGCTTACGGAATCGACAAGAAAAAGGCCATTGCCGGTGAGTGGAGAACCAAGGAAAAGACGCTTTTGGGTCTGTCGCTGGCAGGCGGAGCTATAGGCGGACTTCTCGGAATGAAGCTGTTTCGCCATAAAACCAAGCATTCATACTTTTGGGTTGTGAACTACTTTGCAATTGCTTTGCATATTGTGTTGTTTATATGGCTGGCAAAGGGAGGCTCGTTTTGATGGATGATACCGCTGAAAACAGCGCAAATCTTCTCTGTGAAAATTGTCGTAACTATGTTTACGATGAGGACTATGATGAGTTTGTGTGCTCGGTTAACATGGATGAGGACGAGCTGGTAAGGCTTTTATACGGCTCAAAGTTCGAATGCGGCTACTACTCCCCGACAGGAGACGAAAGCTCGGACTATTTGGCGTGACGCCGGTTCTCGTGCGAGAATGTACGGCTTTTAGGGTGATATTAATATGTAAAAACCGCCGTGGGATCATTGTAAAGTGATTCCACGGCGATTCATTTCTTTCTGCGGTTTTCCGTACGGAAGCTTGGTGAACGTAAAAATCTAAGCCTTAAGCATAATTTCTCTTATGTGAAAATTATACCTGCCGTCGCAGCAACTGTGAACAGTTAATCATCCCATATCCGCCGACTTCAAGCAAACAATAAGCATTTACCCCAAAGCAACATCTAACAGCATCATCAGCGCAAAGCCTGATACTATCCCTGCGGTTGCGAAGTAGGGATGAGCGTCCTGATTTTTCTGACACTCGGGTATAAGCTCGTGCACCGCAACGAGTATCATAGCACCTGCTGCAAACGCCAGTGTAAACGGCAGAATTGTTTGGATGTGTACAACAAGCATTGCACCGATTACGCCTGCAATCGGCTCGACCATTCCCGAAGCCTGACCGATAAGAAAGCTTTTGCCTCTTGAAAATCCTTCACGGCGAAGCGGCAGGGATACCGCCGCACCCTCCGGAAAGTTTTGAAGACCTATTCCCACAGCGATGACGATAGCACACATCAGCGCTTCTGCCGTTTGTGTTCCGTCATGAAGTGCACCGAACGCAACGCCGACTGCAAGCCCCTCGGGTATGTTGTGCAGGGTTATGGAAAGTATCAGGAGTATTATTCTGTTTGTGCGCTCTGTGGAGCTTTTCTCGCAGCGTCCGGCTTTTGCCCGTGCGTAGCTGACAATCTTGTCGGAAGCCCACATAAACACTGCGCCGAACAGAAAGCCGGCGGTTGCCACTATCCATGCCGGTGTTGATAAGTATTGTTCCGCTCGCTCAATAGCAGGCTGTAAAAGCGACCAAAAGCTCGCCGCTATCATAACGCCGGCCGCAAAGCCGAGCATGAGATTCATTGCTTTTTGATTTGTGCGCTTAAAGAATATAACAGTTGCAGCGCCGAGAGCCGTTACAAGCCATGTTCCCAAAGTGGCAATCAGCGCATACACAACAACATTAGTCATAAAACCACCTCACAGCATTATATGCCAAGTGAATATGTGTTGTGAACGGCATTGCAGCGTATTAATAACCGCTGATAGCTTTCAATTACCCCAAAAAGCCGTATTGTGCTCAGAACGTATTCCGCACCGACAATATTAATCCGTGAGGTTGAATTTGTTCAGCACTTTTGCTATACTTAGTTAAAGCCGAGTAATGAATTGTCGTTGAGCATTATGACATTTTTCACAAGACAAGACTGCTGTCTTTAGAGAATTTGTCAATCGGCAGGACTTATAAGTACAGTATATTGATGGGAGGCTTCAGCGTGTCGAAATTCACAATCACCCCGATTGCACATATAGAAAACGACTTCAAATCAAAGTTCGGAATACCTCGCCAGAGCGGAATCGCCGCTGATAACGTGTCGTATATAATTTTTGAGCCTGAGTACAGAAGCCCGGAAGCGCTTAAGGGAATAGAGGAATATTCACACCTGTGGCTGATATGGCAGTTTTCCGAGTCAATAAGCTACAGCTTTCGCCCGACGGTTCGTCCGCCGAGACTGGGCGGAAATAAGCGTGTCGGAGTTTTTGCAACGAGATCGCCGTTTAGACCTAATTCCCTGGGATTGTCGTCAGTAAAGCTCGCAGGCGTTGAAAAAACTCAGAAGCACGGGCTGGTTTTAAAGGTGCTGGGAGCGGATTTGATGAACGGAACGCCGATCTTTGACATCAAGCCGTATGTTAAGTACTCAGATTCTCACCCCGACGCCGTTTGCAGCTTTTCGGATACTTTTTCGGATTACAGCCTTGACGTGTCGGTGCCTGATGAGCTTAGAGCCGATATTCCTGCCGACAAGCTCGAACCGCTGATTGAAGCGCTTAAAAGCGACCCGAGACCGTCCTATCAAAATGACCCCAAAAGGGTGTACAGCTTTGAATACGCCGACTTATCGGTCAGCTTCAGGGTAGAAGGAAATGTTCTTTACGTTACACGGGTGAATGTAATTTAAAAAAACACGCAAAAGCCGCTTTACCTGCGTTCTTTTGCGTGTTTTTAAATTCAGCTTCCTTGATTTTCACCGCAATCCTGCATCATCGCAGCGATTCAATAACCTGCGCAATTATTTTTATGCCGTTTTCAATCTCGTCATCAGTAGGCATTGAGTAATTTAATCTAAACGAACGAGTCGGCTCGGATTCATTCGGCAAAAATGCTGTTCCGGGAACAACGAACACGTTTTTGTCTGAGCATCTTGCGATAAAGTCGGACAGCTTCATTCCCTCGGGCAGACTGCACCAAAGGAATATTCCGCCCTGAGGTCTTGTAAACGAAACGTCCTTGGGCATATACTTCTCAAGTGTGCTTATCATAAGCTCCGCTTTGTGCTTATAAAGCCTGCGGATTTTTTCAATGTGCGCTTCTAAATCGCACTCTTTTATGTACCTATAGCATACCATCTGGAAGAAAACGTTTGTGTGTACGTCCTCAACCTGCTTTGCAACAACTATCTTTGAAACAAGCTCCTTGTTTGCAGTGAGCGTACCGACTCTTATTCCGGCAGACAGGATTTTCGAGAACGAACCGCAGTAAACAACTCTTCCGTCGACGTCCATGCTCTTGTATGTCGGAACGTTTTCGCCGCTGAATCTTAAGTCTCCGTAGGGATTGTCCTCAATAATTAAAACATCGTATTTCTGCGCAAGAGCATATACAGCTTTGCGGTTTTCAAGAGTTGAGGTTATACCGGCAGGATTATGGAATGAGGGTATTGTGTAGATAATTTTTGTGCTTGGATTTGACTTGAGCGCATTCTCAAGGGCCAGAACATCCATGCCCTCTTCATTTAAAGGAACGCCGACAAGCCTTGCTCCCAGCGAACGGAATGCGTTTAAAGCGCCGATAAAGCTCGGGTTTTCACATATGACAACATCGCCCTCGTTGCACATAACCTTGCAGCAAAGCTCAATGCCCTGCTGACCGCCGGTGACAATTATGGTTTCGTCCGACTCGCCGCCGATGCTGTATACCCTTTTAAGACGCTCCTTAACAAGCTCACGAAGCGGCGCATAGCCCTCCGTTATGCCGTATTGAAGCGCAGTTATAGGCTCTTGGGTGAGAATGTCGTTGGCAATTCTTTTAAAGTCGTCGACAGGAAAAGACTCGGGACTCGGATTGCCTGCAGCAAAGCTGATAGCACCCGGTCTGCCTAAGCTTTTAAATATCTCTCTGATAGCGGAGGGTTTCATATTTTTAAATTTGTTTGAGATTTTGTATTCCATAGTCACTTTGTCCTTTCATGCCGATGTTATGTCTATGCCGTTTCAGCGGCGATAAAATGCCACACTTAAATCACTGAATAAGCCGAGTTGCCATACAAACCGAAAGAATTGCGTTGATGCCCATGGGGCATATGATGCCGAAACGGCATCGGGAGCGGTTTCACCGCGAGAGCGATTCTTTCAGATTTGGAGTCGTAGACTCCAAATCATTATATCACGCAAAACTGCATTTGTAAATAACAAGAAACATAAATAAATATTTGAGCCGGCAAGGACAGGGTATTCCTCTCCGACTTTTTGCAATATGTTTAAAAAATTATTAATAACTTCGATTTTATTTGACAAAGGTAATAAAGGGATGTATAATAAACATATCAAATTATTATGGAGGGTAATACTATGAACACAATTATTGCACGCTATAAAAATTCATTCGCTGTTTTGAAAAAAAGACCTATTATGCTTTGGGGACTTTCATTGATGAACGTATTGCTCATAGCTTTGGCATCGTTTCTCTGCCCGACGCTTCCGATAGTTTCAATTCCGATTGCATTGACTCTTGAGGCAAGCATGGAAATGCTTTATTTGAGCGGCTTGAGAGGCAAGGAAGTCAAGAGCGAGGACTTATTTACAGGCTTTTCAAACTTCAAAAGGGTTGCAGGCGGAATGGCTTGGAAAGAGCTTTGGGTATTTATTTGGGCACTCATTCCGATTGTCGGCTTTGTATTTGCGATAATAAAGTCATATGAATACCGCTTCACAGCATACATACTTATGACAAGACCTGAAATCAGTGCAACCGAGGCAATCAAGGAATCACAGAGAATGACAAAGGGCATAAAGGGAAAGATGTTCTGGAATGACGTTTTGATATTTGTAGCCTACTTTATTGCCGCTTTGGTTATCGGTCTTTTCGCAGCTATACCTTATATCGGCATTCTCTTCGCTATTGTTTTGTTCATAATGAGCTTGGTATTCTTTGCTTTCATCCCGATTTTCTTGGGCCTTATCAGAGCGGATTACTATCAGGACGCTACAAACATCACATCAGTTACAGCTGAATAAAAATTGCTTTTGAAAAGAGTCGGAGCAATCCGGCTCTTTTGCTTTTTTTCGAT
>DKWG01000026.1 GCA_002491605.1 Ruminococcus sp. UBA7158 | reverse complement strand
TCACATCATTGACTAAAGGACATAGTAAAATATGCGGAGAGAAACGGAAAGAGCAAAGCAAGCAGAATGTACGGAGTAAGCCTGTCAAGCATAAAACGATGGTGCAAGAGATACAACGGAACATGGCAATCAATGTTAGCTAAATCACACCGACCGCACAGCCATCCGAAAAGGCATACGCCAAAAGAAGAAAAGCAAATCAAGAACTCGTTTAAAAAGTGTTATGCTCGTTACGGCTGGGATGGTGTGTATGATGATCTGCTTCGCAAAGGATATGCAAGAAGTTTTTCCGGTATGGTATATGCAGCAAAAAGATTGGGGTTAAAAGAACAGAAAAAGCAGAATAGGAAAAGCCGAGAACACAGGAGATATCCTGAATTGCTTAAACCTGGAGAGAAAGTACAAATAGATGTAAAAGAAGTGCCGTATAACTGTCTGAGAGGAGCAGCATTAAAGGATGGAAAACATCTATATCAATGGACAGCAATAGATGAAAGCACACGAATGAGGTTTGTATACGGCTTTGAAGAACATACTCCGGAAAACTCGGTGAGATTTCTGTCCATGGTGTTAAAAGCATTTCCGTTCAAAATAAAAACAATACAAACAGATAACGGAACAGAATTCACATATAAGTTTATTAGTGACAATAAAATAAGTCCGTTTGATAAAGCGTTAAGGAAACTCGGAATAGAACACAAACTTATTCCGCCCAGAACGCCGTGGCATAACGGAAAGGTAGAAAGAAGTCACAGAAACGATCAAAGATATTTCTACGACTGGGAAACATTCAGAAGCGTAGATGAATTAAATAATAAGCTTGCAAAGCACCTTATTTGGAGCAACAATAAAACTATGCGGACATTAGGGAGAAAAAGTCCTGTTCAGCTTTTAAAAGAGAAGCTGGCAGTGTGATCGCCGATTTTTGAAAGCCTTTTCCGTTCCGCTACGCTCCACTTCAAAGGCTTTCAAAAATCATTATACTATAACTTGAACTTTTTTATTTAAAATGGGTCAGATCTATTTACAACGCAGAGAAAAAACCTCAATTTATGCCCACAAATTGCTTGCAAAATTAATATAAGTGTGCTATGATAATTTTGATTTGGGCTAATTGAAAGGAGGGAACGAAAATGTCACTTATGTTAACCGAGACCCCGTCAATCGGATTGGTCGTATGCTTAGGCGTAGGCATGGTCTTTGTCGGACTTATTTGCATTATTGCCATATGCTATCTGCTCGGTGCAATAATCAGGGTCTTTGAAAAGAACAAGCCTCAGCCGCAGGAAAAGTCGGTGCAAGCCGCTTCATCTGCGTCTGCTCCTGCTGTAATTGAAAACAGACAGGAGTTTATAGCAGCCGTTTCCGCTGCGCTCGCTGAAGAACTCGGCAAGGATGTTTCCGCAATCAGAATCAAATCAATTAAAAAGCTTTAATCGGCAGCTCAAAACTAACTGCTGAAATTTTGCCGGGAACAAATGGCAAAAGCCTGCATTCGGTTCTTATTACGATCGGGCAAAGCAGCAGTTTCAAAGCCTATTATGAAAGGAAAGGTATTATTTATGAGACACTATCGTGTAAATGTAAACGGCAACGCTTACGAAATCGCAATTGAAGAAATCACCGCAGACGAGGCAAAGAAGGCAAGTGCAGCTGCACCCGCTGCTTCCGCTCCGTCAGCACCTGTATCAGCAGGCGCAACAACCGTCAACGCTCCTATGCCCGGAACTATTCTTTCTGTAAACGTCTCAGCAGGCGCAACAGTCAAGGAAGGCGATGTTCTTATGATTTTGGAAGCTATGAAGATGGAAAATGAAATCATGGCTCCTAAGTCAGGTAAGATTGCATCTGTAAACGTTTCTAAGAGCTCTTCTGTTAAGACCGGCGACGTTTTGTGCGTAATTGAATGATTTTTCCGATAAGGCTTATCGCTCTGCGGTTAATTAACGCGGTGAAACCCTTATAAAAAATCAGCACTTAACGTTTTAAATATCACAAGAAAGGAAAAACGGTTAATATGGACGCAATACTTGATTTTCTTAAAACAACAGGCTTTGCGCTTATCGCCTCAGATTGGCGTGTGCTTGTTATGATTTTAATTTCCTGCGTACTTATGTACCTTGCAATAGTCAAAAAGTTTGAACCCATGCTCTTGCTGCCGATAGCCTTCGGTATGCTTTTAACCAACCTTCCCGGTTCGGGAATGTTCCATGAGGTTTTATTCGCAGGAGGTCATGTTCACTGGGATCTCTTTGGAGGGGCACCCATAACTCAGGAGTTAATTGATGAGCTTATGGTTAACTCATCCGCATTAGCCCAGACATTACATGTCGGCGAAACAATCAGCGTCGGACTTTTGGACGTTTTGTATTTGGGCGTTAAGCTCGGCGTTTACCCCTGCCTTATCTTTATAGGCGTAGGCGCAATGACAGATTTCGGCCCGCTGATTGCAAATCCCAAGAGCTTGATTTTGGGTGCTGCTGCTCAGCTCGGAATCTTTATGACATACGTCGCAGCTTCACTTATGGGCTTCTTGCCTAATGAAGCCGGCTCAATCGGTATCATCGGCGGAGCTGACGGACCTACCGCTATTTACACTACTTCCCTCTTAGCTCCCCACCTCTTAGGTCCGATAGCAGTCGCTGCATATTCATATATGGCTTTGGTTCCTGTTATCCAGCCTCCGATTATGAAGGCTCTTACAACTAAAAAAGAACGTCAGATTGTTATGAAGGAGCTTCGCCCTGTTTCAAAGACAGAAAAGATTGTCTTCCCGATAGTTGTAACAATATTTGTTTCTCTCTTAGTTCCCTCAGCCGCTCCCCTTATCGGCGCATTGATGCTCGGTAACCTCTTCAAGGAGACAGGAGTTGTTGAGCGTTTGAACAAGACCGCTCAGAACGAGCTTATGAACATTGTCACCATATTCTTGGGAATTTCAGTTGGTGCAACTGCAACAGCTTCAACCTTCTTAGCACCTAAGACCTTGATGATAATCGTTATGGGTGTTGTTGCCTTCGGCTTCGGCACAGCTGGCGGCGTATTGATTGCCAAGCTCATGAACGTATTCTCAAAGAACAAGGTCAATCCGCTTATCGGCTCTGCAGGCGTTTCCGCAGTTCCTATGGCAGCAAGAGTTTCTCAGGTTGTAGGACAGAAGGAAAACCCGTCGAACTTCCTCCTTATGCACGCCATGGGACCGAACGTTGCAGGCGTTATCGGCTCTGCTATAGCTGCCGGCGTACTCATTTCGCTTTTGGGTTAATAGGTGAAAGGAGAAATATAAGTTATGTCAACACCATTAAAGATTACAGATACAATCCTTCGTGACGCTCACCAGTCTCAGGCTGCAACCAGAATGAGAACTGAGGATATGCTCCCCGCTTGTGAAAAGCTCGATAAAATCGGCTACTGGTCACTGGAATGCTGGGGCGGCGCTACCTTTGACAGCTGCATGAGATTCTTAAACGAAGACCCCTGGGAAAGACTTCGCAAGCTCAAGAAGGCTATGCCCAACACAAAGCTTCAGATGCTCTTCAGAGGTCAGAACATCTTGGGCTACAAGCACTACGCCGACGACGTGGTCGACGCCTTCGTCAAGAAGTCGATTGAAAACGGAATAGACGTTATAAGAATCTTTGACGCCTTAAACGACACCAGAAACTTAAAGGCTGCGATAACCGCAACTAAAAAATACGGCGGAATCTGCGAAGCAGCAATAAGCTACACAACCAGCCCTGTACACAACGAGGAATACTTCGTTAAGCTCGCTAAGGAGCTTGAGGAAATGGGCGCAGACACAATCTGCATCAAGGACATGGCAAACCTTCTTTTGCCGTTTGACGCTGCGTCCTTAGTAAAAAAGCTCAAGGCAAACGTCAAGATTCCGATTCATCTCCACACACACAACACAACCGGAACCGGCGACATGGTATACCTGATGGCTTGCGGTGCCGGAGTTGATATCGTAGATACAGCGCTTTCCCCCTTGGCAAACGGAACATCTCAGCCGGCAACCGAGTCCTTAGTTGCTACACTTGCAGGAACTGAACGTGACACCGGATTAAATCTTGAAGACCTTGCAGAGGTTGCCGCTCACTTCAGAAACGTTGCCAACAAGCTCAAGGCAGACGGAATCTTGGATCCCAAGGTACTCAGCGTCGACACAAAGACACTTATGTATCAGGTTCCGGGCGGAATGCTTTCAAACCTCATCTCACAGCTTAAGCAGGCTAACGCCGAGGATAAGTATTACGAGGTATTGGCAGAAGTTCCGAGAGTAAGAGAGGACTTCGGATATCCACCGCTTGTAACTCCTACCAGCCAGATCGTCGGCTCACAGGCCGTTTTAAACGTTCTCTCAGGCGAACGCTATAAGGTATTCACCAAGGAGTCCAAGGGTCTTTTAAGAGGCGAATACGGCAGACTTCCCGGCAAGGTAAACGAGGAAGTAAGGCGCAAGGCTTTGGGCGACACAGAGCTTATCACCTGCCGTCCTGCCGACCTTTTGGAGCCGGAGCTTGAAAAGTACCGTGAGGAAGTTAAGAACATCCCCGGCTTCAACGGAAGCGAAGAGGACGTTTTGAGCTATGCTCTGTTCCCACAGGTTGCAACCAAGTTCTTTGCATCACGTCTTGAAAAGCCTAAGGCTCAGGATGATGATAATGCAGTCAGAGAGTTTTATGTTGACGACTGCTCAATCGGTTAAGCCTAAAATTTAAAAACTCAAAGTCCGCTGCAAAAGGATAAATTCCGATTGCAGCGGACTTTTTTCGTCGGTATAAGCTTTTATTCGGCAACAGACTGTTTGTCTTTTAACCTAAACACTCAAAGCATTTCTCTGAGCTTATTTTTCGTTTTTTCAAGGTCACCGCAGCTCAGTAAAGGAATTATATCATTAATCTCCTCTATGCTTTTGTCCCACCATTTAAGGCGAAGCAAAAGCTCTGTGAGTTCCTCGTCAAACCTTCTGCGAATAAGCTTAGCAGGATTTCCGGCGACTATAGTATACGGTTCAACATCGTTTCCGACAACGCTGTTCATTCCTATAATTGCGCCGTCCCCTATATGCACACCGGGAAGTATAGTTGTGTTCTGACCTATCCAAACATCGCTTCCGACAACCGTATCCCCTTTAACCGGCAAATCCGAAAGCTTGGGCACTTCCTCATCCCAGCCTTGGAAAATGTAAAAGGGATATGTCGAGACTGCGTTCATCTGATGATTTGCACCGTTCATTATAAAGCTGACTCCGGCGGCTATCTGACAGAACTTGCCGATAATTAGCTTGTCGCCGTAAAAATCATAGTGATGTGTAACATGACTTTCAAAATCCACATCACTGAAATATGTGAAATCGCCGACTATAATATTGGGATTTGTAACCGTCGGTTTTACATATGTGACCGTTTCGTTGCCGCGAATGGGAAATACCTCATTTGGATTTGGCAGTGTGTTTTTCATAGAGCTGTATCCTCCGTGTTATTAATATTACCGTTGCGTGCTTTGAACAGCTATCTACCCGAAACCTGAAAACGCTTATAGATTGGTTTTCCTATGAAAGCTATTATCACTGTCGCAATCATATATATTATAGGCACAACCTGCCACGATGTAAAGTAGTGTCCGAAAATTGATAATAGGCGGCAGTCAAAAATATTCCATGGAGTTAAAAAACCGCTCGGAAGCCAGCACCATAGCTGCGCCAATATCCTGTACTGATCCGGAACATACAGTATCATTGAAGCGATAAGCGTTGCGGACGAAATCGAAAGCGCAGCAATATTGCTGTGAAGTAATTCCGACAGCAGCATGACAAACGAACCGAAAACAGCAGCTGTCGCAATCACACAGACATATATAATCAAAACTGCCTGCCCTGTTGTCAAAGGATAGGAACACCAAGCAAATATCAGCTGAAACATAGCGTCGAAGCCTTGGATGCCATACATAGCAAGAGCTATTGCCGAAGTAGAAATCAACAAAAGCAATGATATACCGACTGAGAAGCTTATACCTGCCAGCAGCTTAGACCAATAAGCCGCAGTTTTTCCGTTTTTGCTGCTTAGAATAAGCTGGTCGGTTCTTTTTGAATGCTCTTCCGAAAAAATGTTTGCAAGACAGATTGACACAGACATAAGAGTTAAAAGACCGTTTGTTGCTACCGATATCAGTATCATGTAATACCCCTCGGTATAGCGATACACATAAGGCGTGCTGATCTTTGCTTCTTTTTGCAGCCAAAACTGCTTTTCTCCTTCAGACAGTCCCTCGGAGACCCAATTGCTTTCAAGCAAATTCCGCCTTTTGTTATATAAATCGTCTGTGTCCGGCTTCCACTTTATTGTGTCCGAAACGGTCATTTGTGTCATATCCCGCACAAAGTTAAAAATTGCGCTGTAGGGTCTTGCGTACTTCTGATATTCCTCGGTTGTCGAATACTTCTTTTCGGTATCAGGTATATAGCTATACGCATTCAGCATTTCCTCCAAAAGAGTCTGATCGATTTCTCTGCCGTCCAACTGCATTTGATAACCCTTGTCAACTAAGAACGCATCATAATTTGACTCAAGCTTAACACCGTCGACATAAGCATAACCGCATAAATTCAAAATCATAGAAAGCGCCGACGCAGTAAATGCAATTATCAGTGTGACCCAAACAATCCTGCGCTTGAAAAGCTTCTTCAACTCATATTTATAAAGAACACCTAAATTACTCATTGCCGTCCTCCTCGCCAAACTGACTTAAATAGAATTCCTCGAGGTCGCCCATCTTCATATCCCACTTGCCGTTGTAAATTAGCCTTCCCGATTTCATCATCAAAACATCATCTGCAATGTGCTCAATGTCAGAAACGATGTGAGTTGACAGCAATACGATGCTGTTCCTTCCCCGACTCTCTATCAGATTTCTGAACCGCACACGCTCCTTAGGGTCAAGTCCGGCTGTGGGCTCATCCAGTACCAAAAGCTTTGGATCATTCAAAAGTGCCTGAGCTATTCCCAACCTCTGCTTCATACCGCCAGAATAGATTTTTATCTTCTTTTTTGCCGCATCCTGAAGCGACACAAGCTGCAAAAGCTCGTCCGCTTTTCTCCTCGCCTGTGACTTCGGTATTCCTTTTAAAGCAGCCATGTACAATAAGAAATCCATTCCTGAAAACTCAGGATAGTATCCGAAGTCCTGAGGCAGATAGCCCAAAACGCTTCGGTATTCCTCTGTACTGACATCTGTGCCGTCAAAGGAAATAGTTCCGCTCGTCGGCTTCAATATGCCGCAAATCATTCTCATGAGAGTGGTCTTTCCTGCACCGTTAGCCCCGAGCAGTCCGTATACTCCGTTATTAAGCTTTAACGAGACTCCGTCGACTGCAATACTGTTTTTGTATTGCTTACTGACGCCGTCAACTACAAGTTCCATACATATTCCTCCGTTTGTTTTATCGTTTTATATACTTGCCCGATCATGCAGCAAATCAAAATGAAAGCCGCTATTATCCAAAAGCGAATATAGGTCAGATGATATATAAACTCAGCAGTTGTACGCAGCAGCAAATTTGCGGCGCTCACTGCCATCGCAGCACTTATACAGCCGTAAAACGCCTCCCTGCCGTGAAAGCAGCGTGTTATCCACAAGCTTATATTAACTGTCAGCAGATACGGAACCAAAATATAGGCAGCAGTTTGAACTAAGGTCAGACGGCTTGAAACAAAGCACAGCGGTGTGATGCACATAAGCACAATGAAATCAACAAATCCCAAAATGCTCATTCTTGCAAGCACTACGCTTTTTAACGAAAACCGTGCCGCCATTTCAAGCTCGCTCATGCCGTACATAGCCGAGCGTGAGCTTTCCGTAACAGCTGCAAGCCCTAAAAACGGGGTCGCTGCACTTACAAACCACAGCGTATTTTTATCTAAGCTGTATGCCCCGACTGCCGCCGTCAATAAAAGAAGAACGGAAAGAATCAACACCCACTTTCTCATATACCCCATCTGAATAAGAACAAACTGTCTCATGCTGAGCTTCGGTTGCGGAAAAGCATTCAAAAATCTTTCCTTTGCCGCCGCATCGGGCTTCGGCGCTTCAAACGCCCCTCTCAGCTCTTTCTTTAAATGCCTGTTCATCTAAAAGCCCTCCTTCATCAACTCTTTTTTCATCGTGTTTAATGCCTTTTTTAGCCTTCGATATACCGAAAAGCGTGAAAGACCCGTTATCCTGCATATATAGGAAAGGCTTTCATCGTTTACATAGCGCAAAAACAATACCTCCTGCTCTTCATTAGGAAGCTTTGCCACAGCCGCTCTTATCGCTAAATTATTTGTCCAGCCTTCGGAGGGATCAGCGCTTTTCTTCGGCTGTTCAAGGTCATCTGCATTTTCATATGTCTTTTTTCGAAAGGCATCAACACATAGGTTTTTTGCTATTGTATATAAGTACGGCAGTTCACTGCTTTTATCAAGGGACAGCTTCTGCTTATAGAATCGAAGAAATGCTTCCTGAGTGATATCCTGCGCCGTATGCTTATCATACAGCTTAAAATAGCAGTAGCGATATATCTTATCATACTGTTCCTCAATATCCATTCCGAGCAAAACCTCCTTTCATAATGCTTAACGTAATTAAGCCGTAAAATGTGCGGCATATTCATAATTTTCATAAAAAAATCAGTACAAAACTCACCAAATACCTTTGCCTACAACCGACTGAATCCGAAGCAAAGCATTATCTGTGAATTATGTACTGAATATTTATTGTTTTTAAGCCTAAATCATAGCCTTCCTTATATCTCGCTATATTTTCTCACGGCATTAAGGCTTTTATTTAGAGACTCTATGTCAATGTCTCCGCTTTGGTCAAAGGATGTTGCCTCAACTGTGAAGTCGCCGGTATAGCCGATTGTTTTCATAAACCTAAAGAAGCTCTTAAAGTCAACCGTTCCCTGACCGATGTGTTTGGTTTTAAGATTTGACCAATCCATATAGCCGCCCGAATAGTCGTTTGCATGGACATGACGTATTCTATTTGCAAGCCAATTCGAGCTTTCATCATAGAGCTTATCGAGCTGTGAGTGAAACTGAGCCATTTTAGTGTCAAAGGTAAACAAAGCTTCCGGGTAAGCGTCCGACAGTGACTTAAGATTACTCATTGGGTCCTTGTGATTGCAGACTACATTTTCAACTGTCAGCATCAGCCCGAATTTGTCGCTTATATCTCTTAGATACCGATAGCAATCGATATTGTGAGCAATGTCTTTATCGGAGTGGATTCCGTTCCAAAGGTGCAAAACAAGCTTTGAAGAGCCAAGCTCCTGAGCCAGTCGGCAGTTTATTTCAAACAGCTCCAGGGATTTTTTAGTATCCCCCGGCTCGTTTCTCGATATAAGCTCACCGACGCTTTTTTCAACGTGAAATGACGGTATCAAAGCATCCAGCCCGGACATATATCTTCTTATGTCGTCCAGCCTATCGTACCAAGTGTCATACATCAAAAACTCAAATCCGTCGCATTCAATATAATCCTTGTACCTGCCCAAAAGTGTTATATCTCGTCCGTTGGGGCGACCTATCATAGTGCCGGTCGAGCACAGGACTCTGTTCATAGTGTGTTTCCCCTTACAGTGTCAAAATTGCCGCCCGATAACAAGCGGCAATTAAATATTAATAGAAATTTACTGATTACGGCGATTAAAAATGCTCATTGAACTTCCGCTTACAGGCTAAGCAAACGACTGCGGCATTTTTCACCGTCCTTGATTTCACTGTGCTTTTATTCTGCCATGTCAGACAGCGGTCACATAGTCACACTTGGGAACAGGATTTATGGAGCCATCCTCGTTGTACTTAAATTCTGCAACGCATACCGAGCGGTGGAATAAGCTTCCGCCCTCCAGCTGTGCTGTGTGATAGAAGAGGTATGAATGTCCCTTAAAATCGCATACTCCGGGATGATTGGTAAATGTTCCGCCCTCCTCGGTCATCAAAACTCCGCCGTACACCCAAGGACCTGTCGGAGCGGTTGAGGTTGAATATGCAAGATGCTCTTGATGAACTCCTTCGGCAAATGCGGCATAGACCATATAGTAAATCCCGTTTCTCTTATAGAACCAAGGTCCTTCGCCGTAGGTAGTACCGGTCATATGACCGCCCTTTCCGAACGCTTCAACTGTCATCGGGATTTTAACTACTCCTACAGACTTGTCATATGAAATCATATCCTCGTTCAGCAAAACATATCGAAGCTCGGGATTTCCGAAATAAAGATATGCCTGACCATCGTCGTCAATGAAAACGGTTGGGTCGATATCGTTCCAGTCAGGTTCGTCAACAAGGGGATATCCCAAATCCTTAAACGGACCGACAGGGCTGTCGGATACTCCGACAGCTATCGCCATGCCGCCGTCCTTCTTGTGTACAGGGCAGTAAAGATAGAATTTGCCGTTTCTCTCTATTGCCTGCGGCGCCCAAGCTCTGTCTTGCGCCCATGAAATATCGTCAAGAGAGAAAACAGCTCCGTGATCCTCCCAATTCACCATGTCCTTAGTTGAATAACAGCGCCAATCGTTCATGGTGTAAAAATCGTTTATGAGTTGATCTTCGTCGTGAGTGGTATAAAGATACAAGGTGTCCCCTGACACCATGGGAGCAGGGTCTGCGGTATAAATAGAGGTGATAATAGGGTTAGTGCCAACCTTTTTGTTTTCATTCTGTGAAGTCATGATAATTCTCCTTAATGCTGAACTTGTCTGCAGTCAATTATTTAGGTACATTATAACAAGTTGAGCCTAAGATTTCAAGGTGTATTATCAAACTTTTCAGATCAGCTAACACTCAACTGCAGATTTCGTGCAGCATAGTGAAAGCTCTTTTTCTTATGCAAACTGATAACTTCATATTTTATAATAGCTTTATCTTACCGTTCTTTCCAGCGCTTGAGCTTTGGCAAAAGCTTTGAAAGCTCGTCTCTATACTCCTCACGGGTCAGATTTCGTCCGCTGCCTTTATTGTATTCATCTAAGAAGTTCAAATTTGATTCTATCATATCTTCCAGCGATTCATCCTTTGAAAAGCGTCCGTTCAGATAGCAAAACTTGCAATATTCATGATTGGCGCTGCCGTCAGCATTGACACCAAGAACAGACTCATTAAGCTTCATTCCGCAGCTTTGGCACAGATTTTGAACAGCATGGTAGCTTCCCGTCACTTCAATGATATTATTATCCGGGTCAGTAAGATGGAAATAGTGATATGTTGGGTAAGCTTCCGTTATATCAGTCACATTTCCGATATTTAAAGACTTAACCCTTCTGTGCTCCTGCAGAAGATCCTCAACCCAATAATTCTGAACAAACTTATAAGGACTGTTAAGGTCAGTGCAGTGACCCTTGATGTTATTTTCGTTCATAATAGCTAAGCACTTGTTATCGATATAAAATTCAACGAACTTATTGCCGCTTCGACATCTGTTATCTATTGTCACTCCCAAAAACCTTTCATAGAACTCCACAGACTTTTCAAAATCCTTTACAACAAGATAGACAGACCCCAAATGCAAAGGGTTTGGATTTTCCAAGGACTCATCCTGTTTTCTCAGCAGCAAAGTATCTGTTGAAACATCAAAAAGCTCGCTCATGCGAATAATCCTTTCAATATCGGGAATTGCCTGACCAAGCTCCCATTTCGATACCGATTGCCTCGAAACATCAAGCAGTTCCGCAAGTCTTTCCTGTGTAAGCCCTTTTTCAATTCTGATTTTTTGTATTTGCTCGCCTATTGTCATTAGCCATCCTCCTAACTACGGTCGATTCATATATGTGTGCTCTGTGCCTTAAATTCTTGTTATAGCATTGCATGAAGCGTCATGCTATAATTACGCATCGTTTTCGGTTGCCGCTTCAGCGGCGAGAAAACGGCGTGCTTAAATAATTATAATAGCCGTTTACGGCTATTATAGCTTATCTCTCATCAACAGTCTACCAACTAAAATTTGAACTTTCGCAACCGATGATATACATTGTCAATTTTCAATTCCAATTACCGGCAAAAAGCGGACGCCGAAATATCCATTATTTATCGATTATATGGCAACCACTGCTAAAGCTTAAACAGAAATGATTCTATACTCAGCAATCAAAATGCTAAAAACAGTTCTCCAAGCCTTAATGCCATGAAGAACTGTTTTTAATATGACTGTTATTAATATGCTGATGATATACCGGCTCGACACACATCAGTGTCTTTTACACATCATACTCCGATAACAGTAAGAACCCCGTCATTAGCCGTAACCCTGATAGTTCTCAGCTTAATTTCTCCGGATGTAACGATAAGGTTTGCTATCTTATCCTCAACCTCTTTGCGGATTATTCTCCTTATATCTCTTGCACCGTGTGTCTCACTGACGGCTATCTTCGCTATTGCCTGCTCAGCTGCCCTGTCGAACTCGAGCATGATAAGCTTTTCAGAGAGCGGAGCTATCATCTCGGTCAGCATAAGATGAGCTATGTCGGCGTAATTCTCTTCAGTGAGCGGATTAAAGACAACTATTTCATCAACACGGCTGATAAACTCCGGACGCAAAAATTCCCTCAAGCCCTTTTCGGCTCTCTCACGGGAAATCTGGCTCTGCGTTCTCTCAAAGCCGATGCCGAAGCTCTTATCAGTTGAGCCTGCATTTGATGTCATTATGATAACGGTATTTTCAAATGAGACGCTTCTGCCCTGAGCATCATTGACTTTTCCCTCATCTAAAATCTGCAAAAGTATATTCATAACATCAGGGTGAGCCTTTTCGATTTCATCGAACAAGACAACCGAATAGGGCTTACGTCTGACCTTTTCCGTCAGCTGTCCCGCTTCATCATAGCCGATGTAGCCCGGAGGAGAGCCTATAAGCCTTGATACAGAGTGCTTCTCCATGTACTCCGACATATCTATTCTCACCAGCGGCTCAGTTGCGTCGAAAAGCTCAGCCGCCAAGGTCTTTGCAAGCTCTGTCTTTCCCACGCCTGTCGGTCCGACAAAGATGAACGACGCCGGACGTCTTCTTGAAGTCAGCTGAACCCTTGAACGCTTTATCGCAGCGCATACCAAGTCCACAGCCTCCGGCTGACCGATTATTTTTTCGCTTAAGGCCTTATGAAGTCCTCTGATTTTTTCATACTCGGATTCGACGATTTTGTTAGCAGGTATACCCGTCCACAGCTCTATTACCTTTGAAAGCTCAGCATCTGTAACGTATACCTTGTCAGCCTCTTCCGACGCCTTATTGTACTCATTTTCGGTCTGAGAAATTTTTGCCTTTTGCTCGGCAATCTTCTCGTAGTCCGGGTTCTCTGCCTCTTCAAGCTCGGAAAGCTCTATACATTCGTTCTCAAGCTTTGTCTTAAGCTCCTGAGCCTTAGCAATTTCAGGACTGCCTATGCTCGCCAAGGCACAGCTTTCGTCCAAAAGATCTATAGCTTTGTCGGGCAGGAAGCGGTCGTTTATATATCTCTCCGACAGAACAGCGCACATTCTCAGTGCAGCGTCGGATATCTTAACATGGTGATATTCCTCATAGTACTTCTTTATGCCGATAAGCACCTTAACAGTATCTTCAACCGTCGGCTCGCAAACAGTTACAGGCTGAAAACGCCTTTCAAGCGCTGAGTCCTTTTCAATGTGCTTTCTGTACTCCTTAAAGGTCGTTGCGCCTATTACCTGAACCTCGCCCCTCGAAAGAGACGGCTTCAAAATGTTGGCGGCGTTCATAGTTCCCTCATTGTCGCCCGTGCCGACAAGGGTGTGCACCTCATCTATGAACAAAATGACATTGCCCTCACGCTTGACCTCTTCAATGAGTCCTTTTATTCTCGACTCAAACTGTCCCCTAAACTGTGTTCCGGCGACTAAGGCTGTCAAATCCAAGAGCCAGATCTGCTTATTTTTCAGGCTGAACGGAACGTCACCCGAAACGATTTTCTGTGCTATTCCCTCGGCTATAGCAGTCTTGCCGACGCCCGGCTCGCCTATTAAGCAGGGGTTGTTCTTTTGACGGCGTGAAAGGATTTGAATAACTCTGCCGATTTCACGTTCCCTGCCGACAATGTTATCTAACTTTCCCTGCTGTGCACGGTCGTTGAGATTTGTACAGTAGGTGTTTAAAAACTTAAGCTCTTTTTTCTTCGGAGCCTTTTCGTCCTTTTTGGTCTTGGCGTTTTCCTGAGGCTGTGCGCCTGATGACGGAGCCGCAGGACCGCCCAGCTTGCCTAAAATATTCGATATGATATTCGGCATAGTATTTGAGCCGCCCATTTCAAACGAGTCACCGTCTGCATCAGTCATCATTGACTCTGCAAACGACTCCAAGTCCTCATCGGTTATACCCATTTGCTTCATATATTCGTCTACCTGAGATATGCCAAGCTCTCTTGCACATATCAGGCAGAGCCCTTCGTTTCTCTTCTCGTTGCCGTTCATAGTTGTTATGAACACTGCTGCGGGTCTTTTTTTGCATCTTGAACAAATCATTTTCGAGTTTATGTTCCTTTCTTAAAACTGCGTCAATATATGAATAATATTATGTGAATTTTCTAAGTTACCGCAATATCGTCAGCCGTTCAGCCTAAACAGATAAAAGTGAATGAACAGCTTTGTTTTCTCGATAGTCTGGGTGTTGAAAAACATCAACGAATTTCCGCTGACATTTATGATTACCTTTACGACGAGTGCTGCGATGTATAAAAACAGCAAGCCCTGAGCAACTCCGAGCACTCCGCCCAAAAGTGCATTTACAGGTCCGATAACCGGTATCTTATTTGCAAACTTAAACACATCGGCGACAGGTGAAATAATAAGCCTTAGTATAAACATTGCAAGTATGAAAATCAAAGCTCTTAAAAGCCATTTAACGGCAGGCGCAACAAGCGTCTCCTCGGCGGCTCTCGCTGTCTGATCCTTTGTGCCTGTTATAAACACGTCTACTACATCGGCTATTTTCTCCGCCCCTCCTCCGACAACGCTCAAAGCATTTAAAACATACTCAGAGGATATTATCTCGTTGTCGGCAAAAAGTGCGTTTATAACCTTGGGCTTGACGGATTCTTCAACTCCTGCCTTTATATCGCCCTCCGCATCCTTCGCACCGTTTTTCTTCATCTCGGACGCAAGGTCGGTAAAGAAATCCGACGCCCCGGAAATCAACGAGCTTATTTCATTCTGTGTCATCTCCACTCCGTATTCGCCCTCTGATACCGCCTGTGAAACGATATCTGCCGGGTCGGAGCTTTGAGTGCTGCTTGCAAAAGCGGCAATTACCTTATCCTTAATGAAATTGTCGTATATCATCGGCGCCACAGCCTCTGCTGCAAACCAGCTCACCAAAAACGCCGCTATCAGCAAAACAACATATACAACGCTTTTGAGCAGTCCTCTTTTTCCGCCTACATACAAAAATACAAGCAGAACCGCAACGACAAAAGCATCAAAAAACCAACTCAATTCAAAAGTCATATATAGCCTTTCCTCGGCAGTTTAAAAGCGACAACAGCTATATGCTTATCGCATATTTAAAATGCCTTAATCCTTATCGCCGAAGGACAGCTTATCGATGGAATAATAGCCCTGCATCAAAATGCTGTCTGAGCCGACGGCGAACGATACATACTCTGCACTCAAATCAAAGTCGCCAAGGCTGTTGCCGGACTTATCCATGGTGCATAAAGACGACTTAGTGTTATAATACACTATTCCGTCGCTGATATCAATATGTTTTATATCTTCACTGTAAGTTTTTTCCGAACTGGTGCTGTTCGACGCATCTAAAACAACCAAGATGGTATCCTTAGTGCCTGCCTTGTCAAATGTCAGCACTGCTATGTCGTCTTCTGCGGCAAACATATCCAAGTCGTAGTTAAACGAGAATGTATAGTCAAGAGCGCATGAGCTGTCGAGTCGGTAAACTGCCGTATCACCTACAACCCATATTCCGCCCTTTTTAGTATACTCAAGATCTAAAACCATAGCTTCAAGCGGCGCTGATTTTGAAACAATGTCCGTCTTAGAAAAATCAAGTGCTGTGACTATAGTCTTAATGCTTCCGCCCAAGGCATATGCGCTTGCAACCACACAGCCGCTTCCGGAGCTGTCGAGCGCCACGCTTGTTATAAGGTTTCCGTCTGCCCAGCGGTATATCTCAGTGCCGTTTTTATCATAAATAGTCAGGTATGAAGGATATTTTTCTGTCGACGTCACGACAGCAACGTTTCCGCTTTCGCCTAACTCACAGAACAAAATCTGATTGGTAAGCTTTTTAGAAAATACCTCGCTCTTTTTTCCGACAACGCTGAAGCTGTATCCTCCCATATCATACACCAGTGTGCGCTTTGACGCAGCTTCCACAATCGGGCTTGAATACGGCATATAATAGGTGTTGATGACGCTGCCGTCAAAGCCTCGTGTTTGCAATGACGTGTCGGAGTAAAGCGTCCAGCAGTCGTTCATTGTGTGTATGTCAACGTTTATTCTTTTTGATATATCTATAGGGTAGTTCTCGGATTCCTCAATCTCACCGTTTTCAATTGAGCTTATTCCCCTATCAAGTATACCCTCAAAATACGGCAGCCAGTAGCCGTTGGTCAGGTAAATAACCAATACCAGCGCCAAAACTGCGAATATCACCATTGTATTCTTAGCAGCACGCTTTCGCTTGCGCTTTCTTCTGAGCTTTTTCATATCGGTTTCAAATGAGTTAACCGAAGCCAAAATCTCGCCCCCTAATCAGTAGAAAACCTTGTTCAAATAAAGTCCGTGCGGCGGAACTGTTTTTCCCGCCCTTGTTCTGTCGCAGGCCTTGATAATTTCAGGTATAGCGTCCGCAGGCAGCTTTGAATCGTTTATAAACAAAAGAGTCCCTACCATTATTCGCACCATGTTGTATAAAAATCCGTCTCCGCTGACAGAAAATCTGACTATATCCCCCTGCCTTGAGACATTGAAGTCAAAAATTTCCCTTACGGTTTGGGTCTTGTCCGTGTCAGTAGAACAAAATGATTTAAAATCGTGTCTTCCGATAAAGTCCTTGCAGGCGACATTGAGCTTTTTCTCATCGATTGGATACCAGCTTCTCAAGACAGTGTCCTCATAAAACGGAGAACGGATTTCCGAATTGTGAATCAGGTAGATATACTCCTTGCCCCTGCAGTCAAATCTGGCATGAAAGCTGTCGCTTACACGCTCACAGGCATTAACGGCAATATCCTTAGGCAACACGCCGTTTAATCCGAATACAACCCCTCGTTCGCTTATGGGACTGTCGAGCTTGACGGAGAACACATACTCGTTTGCATGAACGCCTGCATCGGTTCTTGAGCAGCCGTTTATTTCCGTTTTTTCGCCTAAAAGCTTGTAGATTGCGTCTTCAACGGTTCCCTGAACAGTGGGTAAGTCGCCGTCCTGACGCTGAAAGCCGTGATAATTTGTCCCTCTGAAGGACATCGTAACCTTAAAATTATTCATATGCCGATATAAATGTTTGCAAGGATTACCATTGCCAAAAACAGCGACACAACTAATATAGACAGATAATCCCGATATGACGTTTTAAGCTGCTTGAGCCTTGTTCTTCCGTCTCCTCCGCGGTAGCAGCGGCACTCCATAGCGAGCGCCAAATCATCGGCACGGCGAAAAGCAGAAACAAACAGCGGTATGAGTATAGGTATCAGAGCCTTTGCACGGTTTAGTATAGAACCGGACTCAAGGTCTGCTCCCCTTGCCTTCTGAGCCGACATAATTTTGTCCGTTTCCTCAATAAGAGTCGGTATGAACCTGAGAGCTATTGTCATTATCATTGCAATTTCATGAGCCGGAAACTTTATAACCCTCAAGGGCGAGAAAATCCGTTCAATTGCGTCAGTCAAGGCTATGGGTGAGGTTGTATATGTTAAAAGCGAGGTTCCGCAGATTAAAAATACTATTCTCACCGCCATGAAAATCATAGTCTTAAGACCTTCATCGGTTATAGTTATGAAGTGCCAGCTGAGCAAGACGTTGCCAGTGCGAATGAAGAACAGGTTCAGTATTCCCGTGAAAATGATGATAGGCAAAATCGGCTTGACGCTTTTAAGCATCATTTTAATAGGTATACCGGAAATCAAAAAGGAAAAAATCAAAAAAACTATTCCTATTCCCAGCCCCACAAAGCCCTTTGCCGCAAAGAGCATTACAATATATAAAACTGTCAGCAAAAGCTTAATCCTGGGGTCAAGCCGATGCAGTAAAGACTTTCCCGGAAAGTACTGACCTATGGTTATATCCTTTATCAACCTAAATTACCCCTTTTTATTTGTCTAAAAGTCTTAGCACAAGCTTTTTGGCATATTCGCAGGAATACACCTCATCGTTGAAATCTATTCCGGCAGCTTTAAGTCTGTCGAAAACTCTTGTTATCTGCGGAACAGTGAGTCCCATATCGCAAAGCTCCCTGACCCGTGCGAACACCTTTTCGGGCGTGTCATACATAAACACCTTGGAATCGTTCATGACAAGAATCTTTGAAACCGTTTTTGCGACGTCCTCCATCGAGTGAGAAACAAGCATAACGGTGCTTTTCATTTCCTTGTGGTATTCCTTGATGAGCCCCAAGATTCTGTCTCTGCCGTGAGGGTCAAGACCCGCTGTCGGTTCGTCGAGTATCAGCACCTTCGGCACCATCGCCATAACGCCTGCAATAGCGACACGGCGTTTTTGTCCCCCCGAAAGCTCAAACGGCGACTTTTGAAGGTGTTCCTTTTTAAGTCCGACAAGCCTTGCCGTTTCTATAACTCTTTTATCTATCTCATCGTCACTGAGCCCCATGTTTTTCGGACCGTAGGCAATATCCTTATAAACAGTCTCTTCAAAGAGCTGATACTCCGGATACTGGAAAACAAGACCCACTTTAAAGCGAATTTCACGCAATTTGGACTTATCGGCGTAAAGCTCCTCTCCGTCAATATAAACCTTGCCGGAGGTCGGCTTTAAAAGACCGTTGAAATGCTGGATAAGCGTTGATTTTCCCGAGCCTGTATGACCGATTATGCCGACAAGCTCGCCCTCTTCAATATCTAAGTTTATATTATCAAGCGCAGTTTTCTTAAAGGGCGTTCCCTCGCCGTAAACATAGCATAAATTCTCTGTTTTTATTATACTCAAAAGCTATCAGCCTTTCTTTAAAAGCTTGTACAAAGCTTCAAAACATTCGTCTTCATCAATTATATCATTCTTAAGATCCACGCCGCAGTCTATAAGCGCATGGGTCAGCTCTGTTACCTGCGGCACATCAAGTCCTAACTCCTTGAGCTTTTTAGACTGTGAGAACACACGCTTAGGTGTGTCGTCCATAATAATTTCGCCCGAGTCAATAACCACGACTCTTTTTGCCCTTGCGGCTTCGTCCATATAGTGAGTTATCAGCACTATTGTAACGCCGAGCTCGTTAAGCTCGCTGATCGTTGACATTATCTCACGCCTGCCGATAGGGTCGAGCATCGCAGTCGGCTCGTCTAAAACTATGCACTCCGGCTTCATTGCCAAAACACCTGCAATGGCGACACGCTGCTTCTGACCACCGGAAAGCTTATGTGGGGCGTGTTCACGGTAGCCATACATTCCGACCGTCTTAAGTGCCTCGTCAACACGACGTCTTATCTCATCAGGCGGCACTCCTACATTTTCAAGAGCAAATGCTACATCCTCCTCGACGACTGTCGCAACAATCTGGTTGTCGGGGTTTTGGAATACCATTCCCACCGTGCTTCTGATGTCGAAAAGATTCTTTTCATCGCTTGTCAGCATATTATCAACTATAACCTCGCCGCTTTCCGGAAGATTAATAGCATTTAAAAGCTTTGCAAGCGTCGACTTTCCCGAGCCGTTGTGACCGAGCACAGCCACAAACTCGCCCTTATTTATACTAAGCGAAACGTTCTTCAAGACCTGATTCTTAACTGTTTTACCGTCTGAATCAGCCTCATAAGAAAAGCTCACATTTTTAACCTCGATAAAGCTATCCATTTTGAATTATCGAACCTCTTTCGTAATAAAACTGCGCCGTGTATAATCGCCGTCAGGCTTTTTCAGTCCACATGGCAGTGCTGCCTGCCGGCAAAACCATACCGGTTTCCTCAACCTTAAGACCGATTTCGTCAGATGAAACGCTTCCTTTGAACCGCTTAAGCATTATACTGCCCAAAATGTACTGCATACAGGAAGGCGAAAGTCCTGTTGTGTAGCTATTCAGGAGGAAGAACAGCGGACGGTCGCTCAAAACATTTGAAACGGTGCGGCACAAATCATAAATACTGTCCTCGAGCTTCCAGACCTCGCCGCCGGGACCTCTTCCGTAGCTCGGAGGATCCATAACAACTGCATCGTAGCTTTTTCCTCTTTTTATCTCACGTTCAACGAACTTCTCGCAGTCATCGACAATCCAGCGTATCGGCTTGTCGGCAAGTCCGGATTCCTTGGCATTGTCTCTCGCCCACTGAACCATGCCCTTTGAAGCGTCAACATGGCAAACGCTCGCTCCTGCTTGAGCACAAGCCAAGGTTGCGCCGCCGGTATAGGCAAAGAGATTCAAAACATTGATAGGACGTCCTGCCGACTTAATCATGTCAGACATAAAGTCCCAGTTGACAGCCTGCTCGGGGAAAAGACCGGTGTGCTTAAAGCCGGTGGGGCGAATTATAAATTTAAGCTCTTTATATGAAACCGTCCAGCTTTGCGGAAGCTTTCTTTTATACTCCCACTCGCCTCCGCCCTTTGTTGAACGGTGATAAACGGCGTCTGCATTAATCCATGCAGGGTTATTTTTAGGTGTTTTCCAGATTATCTGAGGGTCGGGGCGAACTAACTTTACCCCTGCCCATGATTCCAGCCTCTCACCGTCAGATGTATCGATAAGCCGATAATCCTGCCAGCTATTTTGATATCTCATTTTATATGACCATTCCTATTATTTAATCTTTTGTGCAAATCAGCATTCGTATAAGTAAAATGACGTGACGAACAAATACTTTACCCGATGTGATCTCTGACTACCTGCGCTATGCCGTGAGCGTATTGGAATATTGCGTCCCTGTCACGTCCTTCAGCCATAACTCTTATTATAGGCTCTGTGCCGGATTCCTTTATCATAATCCTGCCGTCGTTTGACAGCTTTTCGGAGCAGAAGTCCACCATTTCGGTTATCTCGGCTATTTCCTGCCATCTGCCCTTGAAAATCGGTCTTATTCTCACTTCAACTATAATCTGCGGATAAGGAGTGAATACCTGTGACAGCTCCGACATCTTTTTTCCGCTCTTAGCCATTATCTCAAGCATCCGTGCAGCGCACAGCTCGCCGTCAAAAGCGGTTGAAATATTGCCGAAAATCACTCGTCCCGAATTATCTCCGCCCAAGCTGTAGCCGTCGCTGAGCATTCTTTCAAGAATACATCCGGCATCCGAAGCAGACGTTTGCGAAACCACTATAGAGTGTTCCTTTGCCCACTTGAAGAAGCCTAAATTGGTCATCGGTGTGACAACGCAGGTATTTGACGCTAATTTGGATTCGTTTTTCATATACAAAGCCAAATTGGCAAGTATTCTGTCGCCGTCTATAGGCTCGCCCTTTTCATCTACTATTATGCAGCGTGAGCCGTCGCCGTCGAAGGCGATGCCTGCGTGCGCCCTTAAATCAACTACTGCTTTTGACAGTGCGGATGTATCCGCAGTTCCGCAGCTATCGTTTATATTAACGCCGTCGGGTGTGTTGTTTATCAATGTGACGTTTACCCCGAGACCTTTAAAAAACTTATCCGCACTTGAATACGCAGCACCGTTTGCACAGTCAACGACTATCTTCATTCTGCCCAAATCGTGCTCTATACTTCTCAAAAGATATCTGACATAATCCCACTCGGCATTCTTTTCATTGCTTACGCTGCCCAGCTCCTGATGATTTTCAGGCACAAGTGCTTCGGGGCAGTCAAGAACCAAGCGCTCAATTTCAGCTTCAACGTCCTCCGGCAACGAATAGCCGGACGCTGAAAACAGCCTAATACCGTTGAATTCAAATGTATTTTGGGCGGCTGAAAGCATTATGGAAGCGTCAGCACCGTATTTAACAGCTAAATACGCCACAGCAGGAGTCGGGATAACCCCCAACGTGTGAACATCAGCACCCATTGAGCATATACCGGCTATAAGCGCAGATTCTAAAACGTTGCAGGAAATCCTGGTGTCCTTGCCGATAAGTATCTTTGCTCTGCGGCTGTGCTTTTTTGACAGCACATACGCCGTTGCCTTGCCAATCAGCAAAGCCTTTTCGCAGCTAACCTCGCTGAGTGCAATTCCCCTTATGCCGTCAGCACCGAACAGTCGTCCCATAATCTTATGTCCCCTTCTGTTTGTAATATTATTTTTCGCAGTAGATCCGAAAAAGCTGATTAATATGCGTCAACTCAATCAGCGAGCTTATTAAAGCGTTGTCTGACCGTCCTTCAAAATTCCAAGATGACGATACGCCAAGTCGGTGGCGCACCTTCCCCTCGGAGTTCTTGCAATAAAACCGAGCTGCATCAAATACGGCTCGCAGACGTCCTCAAGGGTCACTGCCTCCTCGCCGATAGCTGAAGCTAAGGTTTCAAGGCCGACAGGTCCGCCGTTGTAGCCCTTTATAATCATGCTGAGCATACGCTTGTCCATTGAGTCAAGACCCAAGGGGTCTACCTCCATTCGGTCGAGGGCAATTTTAGCTATATCCTTGGTTATTATACCGTTGCCCATAACGTCTGCGAAATCTCTTACACGCTTTAAAAACCTGTTTGCAATACGGGGAGTTCCCCTTGAACGGGACGCAAGCTCCATAGCTCCGTCCTTTTCGCAGGCAACGCCCAGAATTATCGCCGAGCGCATAATAATCTCGCAAAGCTCCTCCTTTGAGTAAAGCTCCAGTCTTTGAATAACCCCAAAACGGTCACGCAAAGGAGACGTAAGCTGTCCCGCCCTTGTTGTTGCTCCTATAAGTGTAAACTTCGGCAGATCAATTCTTATTGACCTTGCCGCAGGTCCTTTACCTATAATTATATCAATGGCAAAGTCCTCAAGAGCAGGATATAAAACCTCCTCGATAGACCTTGACAAGCGGTGTATTTCATCTATAAACAAGACGTCGCCTGCCTGTAGATTTGTAAGCAGTGCCGCTAAGTCGCCCGGTTTTTCTATAGCCGGTCCTGAGGTTATGCGTATGTTTACGCCCATTTCATGAGCTATAATTGCCGAAAGTGTTGTTTTACCAAGCCCGGGAGGTCCGTATAAAAGCACATGGTCAAGCGGCTCTCCGCGCTTTTTGGCGGCTTCAATATATATCGATAGGTTTTCTTTGACCTTCTCCTGACCTATATACTCATTCAGCGTTTTGGGACGAAGAGAATAGTCGATATCGTCTGTTTCGCCCTTAATAGGATCCGAGGTGACTATTCGGTTTTCAAAATCGAACTCGCCTGTTTCAATCATCGAAATCTATCCTTTCTCAAAACTTCCCCGAGGCTAAAAGTCTCAGGCTTCGCTTAATAATCTCGTCAACAGCTATATCGCCGGGGCATTTTGCAACGGCGGACGCCGCTTCCGACTGCGAGTATCCCAAAGCAACCAAAGCCATTATAGCCTCAGACGTTGCCGAGCCGCCGACCGCCGCAGAAACTGCGTCAAGAGCGGAATTATCGGCTGACTGAGCGTAACCGGAAATTTTATCTTTAAGCTCCATGACAATTCTTTGAGCTATTTTTGCACCTATTCCCTTGATCTTTGAAAACGCCTTGGTGTCGTCAGATGCTATAGCAAGGGCTACTGCCGAGGGTGTAAGCCCGGAGAGTATGGCAAGGGCGTACTTAGCCCCGACTCCGCTTACAGAAGTCAGCAGCTTGAAGCAATCAAGCTCGTCCTTTGTGTAAAAGCCGAATAAATCAATTGCATCCTCCCTGACGGACATATATGTATAAAGAGTGCAGGTGTCAAGCCCGGAAACGGATGAAACGGTTGAAAGTGTTGTTTTGCAGGCATACCCAACTCCTGCGCATTCAATAACGCACATATCAGGCTCTGTATGTATAACCCGTCCTGTTAAGCTGTATATCATATCTCATCATTTCCTCTCTGCGCCTGCGCCGATTGTCCTGCCTTATAATAGGCGTTCGGTTGTTTTTATTTTAGCCTGCCGTTGTAAGCGGAAAAAGCATACGAAAACGAATTGTGACCGTGAGTTATGGCAAGTGCCAAAGCATCTGCGGCGTCGTCAGGCTTAGGAATATCCTTTAGCTTGAGCATTGAACGGGTCATTTCCTGAACCTGTTTTTTTTCCGCACGTCCGTAGCCCACAATAGAGTTTTTCACCTGCAACGGAGTGTATTCATAGGTTTTAATACCGTTTTGCCTTGCGCTCAGGAGAATAACTCCCCTCGCCTGCGCAACGTCTATAGCGGTTGTGTGGTTGGTATTGAAATAGAGCTTTTCTAATGACATGGAATCAGGCTTATAAAGCTTAATGATATCGCTCATATCACGGTATATAACCTCGAGCCGTTCATCGAAGCTCATCTCGGCAGGAGTTGTTATGGCGCCGAAGTTGACAAGTGTGAAGCTTCTTCCGTCGTAGTCCAAAACTCCAAAGCCGACAATGGCGTATCCGGGGTCTATTCCTAAAATTCTCAAGCCCTAAAAGCCCCCTTTTTTCAAATAGCAACAATTTGCCCATGATGAATAATCAGTTTATTATAGCACAAGAGGAAAGAATAATCAATAGTTTTAACGTGAGGATTTTTAGATTGAAGAGAACAACAAAAATATAAGAGAGAAGAGTAAATGAGTCGGCAAAGCCCGACAAATTCATAGACCTGCCGACCTCGCCGCTATTCTTTCTTCCCTCTTAAAGCTTATAATCCTACTAAGGTTCGCTGAAAATCTCAGCAAATATTCTCCCAATCTATTCTCTCGCTGCGATAAAAATACTCTCTTTCATGCTTCCCGATGGTACGAAGCACACGGCAGGGATTGCCCACAGCGACAACGCCCTCGGGTATATCCTTTGTTACAACGCTCCCTGCTCCTATAACGCTGTCGGCACCTATATGTACACCCGGAACGACTATCACCCCTGCGCCCAGCCAGACATTATCGCCGATATAAACGTCCTTATTATACTGCAAGGCCCTTTTCCTCAGGCTCGGTTCAATCGGATGGTTTGCCGTTGCGATAGTGACATTCGGTCCGAACATAACACAGTCTCCGACAAAAATGTTTCCGTCGTCAACGAGTGTCAAATTGGAGTTAGCGTAAACATTGTTGCCGAAATGCACGTGATGTCCTCCCCAGTTTGCGCGGAAAGGCAGCTCGATATAACAGCCGTCACCGCAGGCGGCGAAAACCTCCTTCATATATTTAGTTTTTTCCTCAATGTCAGACGGCTTAAGCTTGTTGAACTCCCAAAGAAGGTCCGTAAAATGAATCTGATCAGCCATTATTTCTTCATCGGCTGGGTCATAAATAAGTCCTGCCAGCATTCTTTCGTATTGTGTCATATTTCCTCCCGATTTGCTCTTTTTATGTTATCCCGAAAATATTGTACCACTAAAAAAGCACTTCAGCAAGCCTTTTGCGGAGAAACGCCGTTGACCTGCTCGAGCTTTTGTGATACAATCTCAACGATATAATAATTATGAAAATGGGGAAACATCATATGGCAGACCAAGACATGACGGTTTCGTGCGGCGGCGGATACATAAACATCCGTGTCGGTGCGATTATTCAAAGTGACAATAAGTTTTTAATGGTGGGAAACGACAGTCACGACTACCTCTACTCGGTCGGCGGCAGAATCAAGTTCGGCGAAACCGCTGAGGAAGCCGTTGAGCGTGAGGTATATGAAGAAACAGGCGTTAAAATGGAAGTTGACCGCCTCGGCTTTGTCCATGAAAATTATTTTTACGGCGATTCACCGTCTAACATGGGCAAGCTGATTTATGAGATTTCATTTTTCTTTTACATGAAGGTACCGAATGATTTTTCTCCTTCCTGCATGAGTTTTACCGAGTGCGGTTCAAAAGAGCGGCTTAAATGGGTTTCAAGCGACGAAAAGCGAACAATTTATCCTGAGTTTTTCAGGACAGAGCTTGTAAAAAAGCATGACGGTGTTAAGCATTTTGTCAGCGATGAACGCAGTATTAAATAACAATTAAAGGTCGGTAAAAAGACAATGTCAGAAAAAATCACAATCCGCACAGCACACATTTCAGACGCCGAAAAGCTCCTTGAAGTATATGCGCCGTATGTCGAAAAGACTGCTGTAACATATGAATATACAGTTCCGTCTACAGAGGAATTTGCCGGCAGGATTGAAAAAACGCTTAAAAAGTACCCCTACTTAGTTGCCCTGCGCGGCGATGAAATACTCGGGTATGCCTACGCAGGAGAGTTTATCAGCAGAGCCGCAAGCGATTGGTCGCAGGAGATGTCTATATACCTAAAAGACAGCACCAAAGGATTGGGAATCGGCAGGGCACTTTACACTACGCTTGAGAAAATTGCAAAGCTGCAAAACGTCCACAATCTTAATGCCGCAATAGCGTATCCTGAGCAGGAGGACGAATATTTAACCCTGAACAGTGTACAGTTCCACTCGCATATGGGCTACAAAATCGTTGCAAAATTTAATAAATGCGGATATAAGTTCGGGCGTTGGTACAGCTTAGTCTGGATGGAAAAGATAATCACAGAGCATGAGCAGACGCCTTTGCCGTTCGTTCCCTTTCCGCAGCTTGACAAGGATAAGCTTCGAAATATCGGGATTGAGCTTTAGCGCCTGATTGCATACAATGCCCTTATACAGCTTTCAGTCGACTTTAGGTGTCATCAGATAAAAAATCATCCTCGGCAGATTTCAATACCTGCCGAGGATGATTTTATTTTTCTCAATTTACCGTCCAATTAATCGGCGGAATGCCGTTCACGGCTAAGAACTGATTTGTCCTTGAAAACGGGCGAGAGCCAAAGAAGCCGTTGAAAGCAGACAGCGGACTCGGGTGTGCTGACTCAATAATGCCGTGTATAGGATTGGTTATAAATGCCTTTTTACTCCTTGCATTTCTGCCCCACAGAATAAAAACAACAGGCTCCTGCTTTTCGTTGAGCCTTTTAATTATCTCATCGGTCAAAATCTCCCAGCCTTTTCCGGCATGGGAGTTTGCCGCACCACGCCTTACTGTTAAAACCGTATTCAAAAGCAGTACACCCTGCTCAGCCCACGAGGTCAGACAGCCCGATTTCGAAGGCTTTATTCCGAGATCAGTTTCCATTTCTTTATAGATGTTTCTCAAAGACGGCGGCAAGGGTGTGCCGTCCTGAACCGAAAAGCACAAGCCGTGTGCCTGACCCGGCTCGTGATACGGGTCCTGCCCTAAAATAACCGCTTTGACGCTTGAATACGGTGTCATTTTAAGAGCATTGAATATTGAGTACATATCCGGATATACAGTCTCACGGCTGTATTCCGACTTTAAGAACTCCCTTAGCTTAAGGTAATAGTCCTTTTTAAATTCTCCTCCGATGACCGTGTCCCAATCGTTACCTATGTTGACCATAACTATCCTAAAATAGAATAGAGAGCCTGAGCTACTATTCCGAAGACCATCAAGCCGGCAACGACGATGACCGCTATTCTGACTATCAACGTTTTTTTCATCCTTATAACCGAACCTTTCATTGACAAAACTAAATACGCATTCGACTCGTTGCGGTTGAAATTAAACGACACTTTATGCTTACGCAAATATAAATCAAGCAAGCTGAATGCGAGTATCTGTATGCAAAACGACCGTGTATGAAAAATCGCCTGAAACGGCAAAACCGAATCAGGCGAAAACCATCTGAAAATCAGACACCGGTACCGGCAAACTTTGCAATAATAGTTGCAGCAACTGCTACTACAAACAAAACGCCAACTGCAATCTTAGTTGCAAGCTGAAGCTTTGCCTCACCTGTTTTTCCTCCGTTTCTGCCGTAGAAGGAATTACTTCCTCCGCCTATAGCAGAATTAATGCCGGTATTATCGGTATTAGTGAACAAAACAACAAGTATGATAGCTATGCTGGCAACGACTAAAAGTGCGCCTGCAATGATATTTACAACTCCCATTAGCTTTTTTCCTCCATTAAGAATAACATTCTTATGGATTATAACATGAACACAAGCAAAATGCAATAGTTTTTCAAAATATTTTTACTTCAGTCTCTGCGTTATCAATAGATATGAC
>DKWG01000036.1 GCA_002491605.1 Ruminococcus sp. UBA7158 | reverse complement strand
TGCCGAGTTTTGCTCAAGGCTACAAAACTCTGAAGTTTAAAGCTATTTATTCTGTTTTCCATCGAGTCACAGAAAGGTCTGTAACTTGATGACGGCTTTCGCAAATGCTACTTATGTTCTCTTATATGAATAGACAAAAGATTAGTGTATAGAATTTTTAGATATTCAGAGCAAAGATAAAGTCTTTCACAACGATATATGGCTACCCCTCGATGTGTGCCAAATAGGGAACTAAACTTTCCTCACATTCCGCTAAAATAATGTCATAGTAGTTGGTGCGATAAAGCTTTGTACCTATTGGCAATTCGCTGGCTGCAAACTCACTTAACTCCTCCAAAACTTCTCTTTTCTCATTGTATAATATCTCACCCAGTTCTTCTCTCTGCTCGTAGTTCTTATTGTAGTCATATAGTTCATCAGGCGAAACTCTGACATACAAAGTTTTATTACAGCAAAAATAATCTTCAAATTGATCGCCTATAACCCATGGCTCATAAACTTCAATCGGCACTTCATCAGGCTGAATAACTTCTGATTCTGTTTGTGAATGCTCATTAGAATTACAGCTCTCAACGGTACATTCGGTAGGCCTATATGTTATCTCAGTTTCTGCAGTTGCCGTATCGTCAACCTTCTTAGTAACATCTCTTTCATCTGACATACCCGTCCGACAAGCAGTACATAAAACGATAAAAACAATCATTATTAACAGCAATAATAGTCTACGCATTTTTCTAATGCCTCCTAAAAATCTTACTCTGACAACAATGTTACAAGACTTATTAATCAAACCATCCAGCACAAAATCAAAAATTAAAATATAAAAACGGATTATATCCGGAATTCACAAGATACGCCGTGCAGGCAATTAAAAGACCTGCATTGATTATCGGAATGACAGCTGTTACAACCTTTGACTCAGACCCGCCGAGCCTTTCGACGTAATCCCGTCTGACTCCTGATGCAAAGAATATGCAAAGTGCAAAGCTAACCGCAGACTGTGACAGTAAAGCAAGCGAATGGCTGTCAGAAAAGCCGGATGCGCCGAACATCGCGCCGAAGTATCCCAATGCGTCCGAAAGTGTTTTAGACTCGAACATCACCCATCCCAAAACAACTGCAAGCATTGTATATAGCCACGATATCCACCCGGGAAGCTTTTTCAACAGCTTAGAAAGCCATAAGTGCTCTATTATAATAAGTATGCCGAACCACAAGCCCCAAAGCACAAAATTCATGCTTGCTCCATGCCAAAGACCCGTTAACAGCCAGACAATTGCTAAGTTTCTGACTGTTTTCAGCCGTCCCTCGTGACTTCCGCCCAAAGGGAAGTACACATACTCTCTAAACCATGAGCCGAGACTTATGTGCCATCTGCGCCAAAACTCCGACACGCTCTTTGAGATATACGGCAAATTGAAATTCTCCGTAAATCTAAAGCCAAGCATACGCCCCAGACCTATTGCCATGTCAGAGTAGCCGGAAAAATCAAAGTAAATCTGAAAAGTAAATGCCGCTATGCCGAGCCAAGCAGTGAGAGCCGGCATTGTTGAATAGTCCATAGCTTTTATATCAGCCCAAAATACGCCTATATTGTTCGCCAGCAGCACCTTTTTAGCCAAGCCCTTGATAAAAATCGTAACGCCGTCGGAGACGTCCGAAACTGTTATGCTGCGTTCCTTCAACGAATCGGCAACATCCGAATACTTGACAATCGGTCCTGCGACGATCTGCGGAAACATCGTGACGTAAGCGGCAAAATCGATAAAATTCTTCTGAACGGGATATTTATTCAGATAAAGGTCGATTGTATATGACATACTCTGAAACGTAAAGAAGGATATGCCTATAGGCAGCGGCAAATTGGGGTCGGGGATTTTTGTTTTAAAAACAGTATTTACAATCTCAACTGCAAAGGAGCTGTACTTAAAAGCAAACAGCAGACCGAGATTCATCACAACCGATACAATCAGGCAAATCCGTCTTTTCTTTGTATCGTCAAAACGCTGCATCATCCGTCCTGCTGTATAATCAATGACAATTGAAAGAAGCATCACCAAAACGTATATCGGCTCGCCCCACGCATAAAAAATCACTCCGGTCACAAACAGACTGAAGTTCTTAAGCTTTTTAGGCGAAATATAATATATAATCAGCGCCAAAGGAAGAAAATAAAATAAAAACTCTATGCTCGAAAATACCATTTTATTTTCCTCCCTTCATCGTTGACATAACCTTCTGCTTTAAAAGCAGTCTTTATGTATCTATTCATCCATGCTCTTTATTGCTTTTTTATACTCATCGTAGCTCAGCCTTGTATTCAAGGCGTCCAAAAGCGAATTAGCGGTCAGTCTTTCCGGCAGGGACAAAAGGCTTATAAGCCTTTGCCTTTTGGCGGACGAATCCTTTGCGCCGGTAAGCCCGTCCTCATATAAATCCATGCGTGTTATTTTGCGCACATCCGTCGAGTTCTTTGCACCGTCGGCAAGCTCGCTCAGTGCTGATATTATAACGCTGTCCGGCACGCCCTCGACGCCAAGCTTTCCCTCAGCCGACGGCTGAGCCTTGCGCCTTTCCTTGCCGTATATGTCCGGAATATATGCGTTTCTTACCGTACCGTCAGAAACTATGCCTTTTATGTGTCCTCTGATTTTAAAGCCGGCACTGTCGCTGTCGGTCAATATGATTATACCGCCGTTTTTCGCATAAAATCTTATCAGCTCGACTGTCCTTTGATCCTTAAAAACGCCAAAGCCGTTTGTTACTATCACCGGGCAGTCGACTAATCTGCTGAGTCTTGCCTTGTCATATCTGCCCTCGACAACTATTGCGCCGTTTATATGAAGCTTTTCCGTAGTGCCGTCCCCCTAACGCTCAGCCGATATGCTTTTTTGTCAAATGTATTGCATCAGCTATTTTGCTGTTAAAATCTTAGTTATTGCCGTTTCAAGCATGACCTTTGGGTCGGTTCTTTTGGACTTCATGTCTATATCGCAGTCCGAAAGCACCGAAATGCTGTATCTGAGCTTTTCGATAGACATACTGCGGCAGTCTCTGAATGCGTTTTTGACTGCAAAGTCACGTCCCCGATAATTAAAATCCTCTATGACGTCAGACTCCGTTCGCCTTGAAAGCAGAGCCGTTTTTGCACGATACAAGTCCATAACCGAGCCTGACACAACCGTTAACAGCGGAATAGGCTCAGCCTGATGCGCATACAGCTTGTCCAAAATCTTAAAGGCCTCGGCTCTTTTACCGTAGATTATAGCTCTTGAAAGCTTATATGCGTCCGTTTCGAGCTGGTCTGAGACCAAAAGCTCTATCATTTCCTCGGTTATTTCGCCGCTTGAAGCATATGAGGAAAGCTTGTCGCATTCGTTGTCTATATCTAAAAGCTTACATCCGAGCATCTCTGCCAAAAGCTCGGCGTTTTTCGGGGACATAAAGCATCCGCTTTCACCGAGCCTTTGCTGTATGTGCTTAACAAGCTCGTTCGGCTTCTTATAAGCAAATTCAGTGACTATTCCGCCGCACTTTGAAATATGGTCGGCGAGCTTTTTGTTCTTTGCACTAAGAGACTTCTTACCGCCGGTAAGGTCGACGCCGGTCGTGTAGAAAATTACCGTCGAAGTCGAGGCGTCCGTTTCGCTCACGGCGTCAAACAGCAGCTTAAGCTCGTCAGCACGCAGACCTTCGGCGTTCAGGTCGTTTATTACCGTAACAATTCTGTCGGCAAAGAAGGGCATCGACTGTGAAATATCATAAAGCTCGGAAGCTGAAAAGTCCGATGCGTTCATAAAATGATAGTTCATATCACGGTTCTGCTTTGCAATAAGCCGCTCTGTCAGCTTTTTCGTGACATTTTCAATCGCAGCGGTATCCTTTCCCCAAAAGAAATACGCTTTTTTAATATCGCCCTTTTTAATAGACTTTATAAGCTCGGAATCGCTCATTACCGGCACATAATCCACCTCCCGAAATAAATTTATATAGCCCTGAGCAAAACGCCC
>DKWG01000066.1 GCA_002491605.1 Ruminococcus sp. UBA7158 | reverse complement strand
AAGGTGTGATTATGAAAGAACTATGAGTCGACACTTACGCCTTCACCGAATTGAATAATTCTTTCTTTCATCACGTTATGCCGTTCTTTTTCAAACTGCGCTCTGCGTCAATCAGTTGTCTCCGATGTTTACTAAAAGCTTGCAGAGGTCGCCCTGATTGTTGGCAAGAGCCTTAAATGCCTCGTCAGCCTTGTCCATAGGATAAACTCCGCTTACCATCTTCATAACATCTACCTTGCCGGAAGCGATAACGTCTATAACATCCTCAAAATCAGACTTAAGTGAGTTTCTTGAGCCGAAAACGTTAAGCTCCTTCTTCAAGAGAATGGAGTGGAGGAAGGTTGTCTCCTTCTTGCCGTTGCCGATGAGGATTATCTTGCCTGCAAAGGCTGCACAGTCGATGCAGTTAAGGAAGGTTACGGACTGGCCGCAGGCTTCTATGCAAACGTCAAAGCCGTTGCCGTTAGTTATTTTCATAGCTTCTTCAACTATATCTGTCTTCTTGGAGTTGATGACTCCCTTTGCACCGAAATCGAGCGCCTTGTCAAGTCTGCCGTCTAAAACGTCGGCAACATAGACCTCTGCGCCCTTGCTCATGGCTGCTATGAGAGCGAAAAGTCCGATAGGACCCGCACCGACTACTAAAACCTTATCGCCTGCCTGAACCTTGCCTCTGTTGACAGCGTGGTAGCTGATGGTGAAAGGTTCAACTAATGCCAGCTGCTTTGCATTCAAGCCCTTGCCGCTGTAAATTCTTTCAACAGGCATGGAAACATATTCGCAGAAGCTGCCGTCACGCTGAACGCCCATGGTCTTGTTGTCTGTGCAGCAGTTGACAAAGCCGCGCTTGCAGGAGTAGCATTCGCCGCAGTTGAAGTATGGATTGCAGGTAACGATATCGCCCGCTTTAAGTCCCTTGTCGTTTTCGGGAATGGTGACTATCTGCGCCGAGAACTCATGACCGGGGATTCTCGGATAGGTGGTAAAGGGCTGATTGCCGGTGTAGCTGGCAACGTCTGCTCCGCATATGCCGCCGTACATGATCTTAAGAAGAGCTTCGCCCTCCTTAGCTTCCGGCTTGGGAGTATCGACTACTGCGATCTCAAAGGGTTTATTAATAAGTACTGTTTTCATGATATCAGTTCTCCTTTTCGAATTAATCAATATTTAAATATTTTTTATTCCAGATAACAGCCGTCTTCATCGGTGCAGCCTTTGAATAAATCTTGTTCTTGTAAGCTCCTATCGGGTCAGAGGCAAACTCGTCACGGTCTATAAGTTCAACAATTTCATTATAACGTGACTGTGCTAAAAGCTCTATTGCTTTTTCCATATGGCATTGTCTGAAGTTAATTGAGCCAAAGATAAGATGGTTTTCAAAGCCGAAAGGCATGGTGTCGTACTCCACCTTAGGACCAAGTGAGAAGCTGTTGTAAACGCCGTTGCAGCCCAATGCCTTATGCTCGAAGGCGATTCTGTGCTCAACATTTGAGCCGCTTACTCCTATGAACATTGTAGCCCTGCCGCCAAGCTCCTTAACTATAGCGTCTGCAAGCTCACGCTCGGTATCGAAGTTGCTCTTTAAGTATTTTGCACCTGTTTCTCTTAAAGCGAACTTAACCTTGGGAGAGCTTTCATCGCTTCTTGCGACAAATAAAATGTTGGCGTTGGGGTGATGCTTTTTAATTAAGTCGCCCATGAACATTCCCGTTGTTCCCAAGCCGAATATAACGGTGCGGTCAAAGACCTCGTCCATGGCGATTTTTCTGGCAGCTGCTTCATCGCACTTTTCTCTTGCCATAACAACTCTGAAATTGTGCGCAGAGCCTAAGTCCTCCATGCGCTCAAGCTGGAAGAGCATACAGCCGTACGGGTCGGGGAAGACCATTTTCTTTGCGAACTCCAAGTCGAGCTTTCCGTCCTTGACGTATCCGTCGGGAATCTTTAAAAGCATATCGGGGTTGAAATACTGCTTGTCGGCAAAAAGACCGTCCGCCTTGTCGCAGCCGTATTCAAAATAGGTTTCGTCCTCGGTGTAACGGGTGGGGTCATAGCTGTCGCCGCCTCTGATTAACACAATGGCAAATCGATTTTCGCTCGGAACCCAAACGATTCCCTCGTGACCGTTTATAAGCCTTGTTTTGCCCTCGGGGAACTTAGGGGTTAAAAGACCCTTTGAGCCCATGTTCATAAGCTCGTTGTCCGTTCCGCAGAAGCCGATTAAAACAGGCTCGCACAGAACGCCTTCTTTTTCCTCCTCACCGCGAAGACGCCTTCTTTTGACGTTTTCTATCTCAACGTCTCCGTATACAAGAGGATTTATTTCATCGTTTTGAAAATATGTACCCTTAACTATCATATGAATGCTCCTTTATAAAAGTAGTATAATCATATTTTATACCAATCAGCTTATATATACAATACTAAAAGCTGACTGTTTTTTGATGTTGATGTCGCTTTTTTGAAGATTATATCTTGACATTGCGCCTCTGAGTGGTATCATAATTTTAACGAAAGAAAGTTTTATCACCACTCGGCCGTTTTGTCGAGAGGTACTGCGGAGAGTGAGCGTAGATGAAATACAGAAGCCTTAATATAACCTTTGACATTGAGAGCACAGAGTTTAAAATTCTGAGCCTTTGCCTTGAAAAGCTGATTAATCCGATTCCGATGCACTCGCACAGTAAAAACAGCTATGAGCTTCACTATATCTCCTTCGGAAACGGCACGCTGATATCAAACGGCGTGAGCTACGATATAACTCCGGGAACTCTTTTTATGACAGGACCCAATGTAGAGCATGAACAGATTTCAGAACCCGAAAACCCCATGACGGAATATTGCGTCTACCTTAAAATCGAGCAGCCGCCGAAGACGGAGCGGGGAAGTCTTGCAGGTATTTTTGCCGACAAGGTCTTTTGGTTCGGTCAGGACTCAAAGGATGTTCACGAACTGATGAAAAAGACATTTTCTGAGCTTGAATCGCCCGGGCTCGGCAGTAAGCTTTTTATAAGCTCTTTGATGCAGCAGCTGATTTTGTATATGATAAGAATATATCAGGCTGAGGATGAAAAGGAAGGCGTTGTGAGCGGAGCTAAGGAGCAAATAGACCTGACTTATTTGATTATCGAGGAAGAGTTTTTATATAACTATAAGGATGTGACCTTGAAGTCCTTGTCTGAAAAGCTTAAGCTAAGCTGCCGTCAGACCGAAAGACTGCTTTGCAGGCATTACAATTCAAGCTTTCAGCAGAAGAAGACGCAGGCGAGGATGTTTGCCGCAGGTACTCTTTTGCGTGAGGGTAAAAAAAGCATACTTGAAATATCTCAGGAGCTTGGTTATTCATCCGGCGAGCATTTTGCAAGCACCTTCAAAAAGTATTACGGTATTACCCCCACTCAGTATAAAAAGCAAGCCTGACGAAAATGACCGTCAGGCTTGCTGAATATATAGCAGCTGCTATTGATATAATCCTTTTTTAATTTTTCCGACACAGTCGTGCTTATAAAAGTACAGGGATATAACGGCTGCTATGACCCATCCTATAGGCCATGCGCACCATATTCCGGTTATACCTAAGGCTGTTTTTGAAAAGACAAGCGCTAAAATTACTCTTATCACAAGGTCGATAAACGTTGCAGCCATAAACCGACTCATCAGCCCCATACCCCTCAGTATTCCGTCTGCCGTTATTTTTGTAGCTATGAGGAAGTAAAACGGCGACACTATATGCAAAAACATAACTCCGATGTCGACCGCCGCTCCTGTCGGGCTGTCCAAAAAGATGTAGACCAGCTTGTCGGCTGCTGCAAAATACAGTATCGTTATCGGCAGGCATATCAGTAAAACCAGCTTTACGCCTGACTTAAAGCCGAGCGGTATTCTTTCGTGCTTTTTAGCACCCATGTTTTGCGCAGTGAAGCTTGAAATGCCGTTACTTAAGGTGGTAATTGAGGTTATTACGACGTTGTTAAGCTTTATAGCGGCGGAGTAGCCTGCCATAGCTTCCTTGCCGAAGCCGTTTATAGCGGACTGAATTATGATATTGCCCACAGATACAAAGCTCTGCTGCAAAGCGCTCGGTACGGCAACCGCCGCAAATTCGCCGAGAAGCCTTGCCGAAAATATTTTGACCTTAGAGTCTGTTTTGATAGACGACAGCCTTTTGAAAACGACCGTTACCGCCAAAACTGCGCTTATTCCCTGGCATATAAACGTTGCCCAGGCAACGCCTGCTACGCCCATATCAAATACCGCAACAAACAGTATGTCGACTAAGATATTCGAAACCGAAGAGCACATCAAAAAGTAAAACGGAGTTTTGGAATCACCGAATGCTGAAAATATGCCGGTCGAGATATTGTAAAAGAAGACAAACGGAAGCCCGAGGGTATAGATGTTTAAGTACAGCCGTGAGTCGTACATAAGCTCGGCAGGCGTTCTTATGAGCGAAAGCAATCCGGTTGAAAAAGCAGTTCCGATTATCATCATCACAGCGCACACAGCGCCGCTTGCAATCAAAGCGGAATAAACAGACGTTTTCAGGTCGGAATATCTTTTAGCACCGAAAAGCTTAGCCGATGTTACCGAGCAGCCTATATTGCAGCCGAATGCTACAGCTATGTAGATAAGCGTTATTTCATATCCGTTTCCGACTGCCGCTAAGGCGTCGTTGCCAATGAATTTGCCTGCGACAAAGCTGTCCGCAATGTTATAAAGCTGCTGAAAGATGACGCTTGCGAAAAGCGGAAGACAAAATTTAAACAGCACCTTGTCCGGGCTGCCTGATGTCAAATCCTTATTCAAAAAAGTCCCTCCAATCAAGCGCCGCGTTATGCGTGACGTTGACTTATGTCAATAATTTGATTATAATACTTTAAATACGGAATGTAAAGCCGCTGAGGATTTGTTGTATGTACAACTTTAATAGTTTTCGGCTTTTAAATTCGTTAAATTTACTAATAGGAGAGGCTTACTATGAAGCTAATGCTTGCGTCTGATATTCATGGCTCGGCGTTTTACTGCTCTGAGCTTATTAAAAGATTTGAAATTGAAAAGCCGCAAAAGCTTGTTCTGCTGGGCGATATTTTATATCACGGTCCGAGAAATGCTTTACCGAAGGAATACAATCCGAAGGCTGTCGCCGAAATGCTTAATTCAATTTCGGAAAGCATAATCTGCGTCAGAGGAAACTGCGACTCAGAGGTGGATTCGATGGTTCTTGATTTTCCCGTTCAAAGTGATACGGCAGCTTTGTTCTTTGACGGCAGGACGATATACTGCACGCACGGACATATTTATTCAAAGCAAAATCCCTTGCCGATGCACCCCGGAGATATAATGGCGAGCGGACACACCCATGTGCCGATGTTCTCAACCGAAAAGGGGATAACGTTTATAAATCCCGGTTCAGTGTCTATTCCGAAGGAGGAAAGTCTGCACGGTTATATTATCATCGAGGACGGCACGGCTGTATGGAAGGACATGAGCGGTCAAAGCTATATGGAAAAAAGGCTTACCGTTTGATTATTATTAGGACAAAAGTAAAACATCGAGGCATTTTGACTTCGATGTTTTACTTTTGTATTATCTCGCGACAGATGAAATAATAAGCTATTGCGCCGTATTCTCTTCGCCTGCATTGTCTTTAGGCAATTGCATAAACGATTCTCTGTATTCGCTGGGCGTTAAGCCCTCACGGTCCTTAAATCTGCGGTTGAAGCTGCGGATACTGGAAAAGCCGGATTCAAAGGCGATTTCAGTTATAGTTTTCTGCGAATTGATTAAAAGCAGCTTGGCGCATGAAACACGCTTTCTGGCAATGTACGAATTAAGTGAAGTATTAAAATTCCTTGAAAAAACAGTTGAGACATAGGAAGGCACGATATTTAATGCCTTGGATATTTTCTCGAGGGACAAATCCTGAGATATGTTGTTGTCTATATACAATAGCAGCTGTCGGCATATTTCAAAATTCGACGCCTTTTCTCTGTGCTCTTCAAATTCACCGCCCGAGTATGCCGGCATAATTCCGGAAAGAAAAGCGGTAAGCAGTCCCTTCATAACAGTTTTTCCGAAGCTGTAGTTATGGGAGAAATCTATAAGGTATTTTGTTTGATTTCGTGCAAATTCAGGACATTTATCTTTTTTGTATTTTACAAACGGCACGTTTCCGCTCTCAAAAAACGCCTTGAAGTCGCTCAAAAACTCTGTGCTGAATATAAATGTGCTGACAACGGTTCCCTCGCTTACGGGTGAGTACTGATGCAGCACATGGGGACATATCAGCAGACCGTTTCCTTCGTCAACGGTGAACTCATGACCGCTTACCTTTGCCCTTAAGCTGCCCTTTTCAACAAGTATCAGCTCGACCTGGCTTTGAATGTGAGTGATTGTATGCACATCAACACTGTAGAAGGCGACAATGCCGTATGTAGCAGTGCCCTCGCTCCAGTCTTCATATCGAAAATCCATGTTTTTAATCATTCCTCCTTAGCAAAGCTAAGCTTTCGGCGGTTTATGTTTTCACGCCATACAAACGGCAGGGAAAGCCTTGTGCGTAACGCTGCACAAAAATGATTATTGAGTATTGATATAAATATAAATGAAATCTAAGCTTTACCTTATATGAGACCGTGAAAAATTCTCGTTGCCGAATCAGCAGTCGGAAAACGGCACGCTTAATTCATAACAATCGCACAAGCCGAAAAAATGCGTTTGCATTCTAAAACGACGCTAACGCTTCGCCATGACGGCGGTACTTTCAGACTCGGAGCTATAAGCTCCAAGTCATTATATCATGAAAGCAAAGCGTTATGATATAATTGTGCATCATTTTCGGTTGCCGCTTTAGCGGCGAGAAAATGGCACATTTAAATAATTATAATAGCCGTTTACGGCTATTATAACATATTTCTCCGAAAACACAACAAAAAATGCACTGATTTTTAAGAAAAAATTATGAATAATCACACAAACAGATATCTGACGTCTCCTCGCATGACTGAGCTTTCGCCGTCGTTGCCGATTATGATATGCTCAAGCAGAGTGCAGCCGTTTTGTTCAAGCATTCTTTTAAGGCGGTTTGTCGCTTCGACGTCCTCCTTAGACGGTTCGCATGAAGCGTTCGGATGATTGTGACCGATAGCGCAGAATCTGCATTTCGACTTTTTTACGCACTGCAAAACATCGTTTGGGTCAAAGCTCACAGATGATGCGCCGCCGTTGGCTAAATGAATGTTATCGGCAATTCGCAGATTTTCGTCAATGCAAAGAAGCCTTACCTGCTCCTGTTCAATTGAAGTAAAGAGCTTTTTAAATACACGGAGCAGGTCGTTGATGTTTTTTATTTCTTCGCCTATTATGGGATCGTGGTACTTGTAATTCATAAGCGATGCGGCAAACTTTATAAGCACAGCGGAGCTGTCGCTTATGCCCTTTACCTGCTTCAGCTCATCACAGTCGGCTGAAAACACATTTTGAATGCTGCCGAAGCGCTCGATGAGCCTGCAGGCGATAGGATAGGTATCAGATCTCGGTATTGAGTAAAATAAGAGCATTTCCAACACTCTTTGAGGCGGCAGCGAGTTGAGACCGTTGGTTAAGAATTCCGATCTGAGCCGTTGGCGGTGACCGTCGTGATTGTTTTCCATGATAGCTTTTAGTTCAGTCTGACTGAACCGTCCTCTTTTCATATAAATATTTTATTACTGATTTTTCTATAAGCATTATATACTATTGCAGGAATTTTGTCTATCAAAAAATAGAATCGTCTATTGAAAGTTCAAAGCTTTGAGTGTATAATCATATTAACATCACATATAAGGAGCGACAATATATGTCTTTTATCAACGATGATTTTCTGCTGAAAACGCAGACTGCAAAAATGCTTTATAAAAAATACGCCGAGGGTATGCCGATTATTGACTACCACTGTCACATAAGCCCCAAAGAAATATATGAGGACAAGCGCTTTTCGAGCATAACCGAAATATGGCTGGGCGGCGACCATTATAAGTGGCGTTTGATTCGCTCAAACGGTGTGCCGGAGGAGGAAATAACCGGCTCGGCAGACGATTACACTAAATTCCTGCGCTTTGCACAGGCACTCCCGAAGGCTATAGGCAATCCGATGTTCCACTGGACTCATCTCGAGCTGAAAAGATATTTTGACTATGACGGAATCCTGAATGCCGACACTGCGAGCCATGTATACGAGCTGTGCAACGAAAAGCTCAAGTCAAGCAGCATGAGCGCACGTGAAATAATTAAAAAATCAAATGTCAAGATGATAGGCACAACCGACGACCCTGCCGACAGCTTGGAGTGGCATATAAAGCTCAGGGACGATAAGTCCTTTGAAACTAAGGTTCTGCCGTCGTTCAGACCCGATAAAGCCGTTAATATAGATAAAAGCGGCTTTGCAGAATATATAAATCTTCTGGCTGAGACCGCAAAAATGAATATAGAATCAGCGGACGATGTTAAGTCTGCACTCACAAAACGCCTTGAATTCTTCTGCGAGCTGGGCTGTAAGGCGTCCGACCACGGTCTTGACTATATGGTATATTCGCCTGCGAGCGACGCCGAGGTAAACGAGATCTTTAAAAAGGCGATGAGCGGCGAAAGCGTGACCTTAGAGGAAGCTAAGAAGTATAAAACGGCAATTTTAGTTCATATGGGCAGGGAGTATTCAAGGCTCGGAGTCGTCATGCAGCTTCACTACGGTGCCCAGAGAAATACAAATACCCGTCTTTATAATCAGCTCGGTCCGGACACGGGTTTTGACTGCATATCGGAAATTGAATGCTCAAACGAGCTTGCGGCATTTTTGAACGCTCTCGATGTGGATAACAGGCTGCCCAAAACAATTGTTTATTCGCTGAACCCCAACGACAACGCCATGATAGACACCGTTATCGGAAGCTTCCAGGGAACTCAGGCAATGGGCAAAATCCAGCACGGCTCGGCATGGTGGTTCCAGGATACAAAATCAGGCATGGAGGCTCAGCTTAGGTCATTAGCCAACCTTTCGATACTGGGCAATTTTGTCGGAATGCTCACCGATTCAAGAAGCTTCTTGTCCTACACACGCCATGAGTATTTCAGAAGAATATTGTGCAATCTCATAGGCGATTGGGTTGAAAACGGCGAATATCCGGCAGACGAGAAGATGTTAGGCGAGATCGTAAGCGGTATTTCTTATAACAACGCAGCTAAATACTTCGGCTTGGAGTAATACCGATAAAGGCTTTGTAATTTAATATGTGCATAAAGCGCCGCTCGGTGGTTGATTCCTGAGCGGCACTTTTGTCGATATGAAAGCTAAATATTAGATTTGTAGACGTCTGCTACCTCCGAAATCGATATGTATGCTCTTGGGTCGTTGTCATGCACGATTTGCTTCATTTTTCCGACCTGAAAACGGTTTACAACGATATAAACCATGGTCTTTTCGCTGTTGGAATAAAATCCGTGAGCCTGCATGGTGGTTATACCGCATTCAAATTCTAAAGACAGGGCACGGCACACCTCGTTTGGTTTGCCGGTGATTATCGTCGCCGCCTTTGAACGGTCTAAGCCCTCGACTATAAAGTCGACAGTTTTGAGCGCCGCACCGTATGTAATAATGGAGTAAAGGGGGAGAATCCAGCTTTTCAGAACCAAGCCGCAGATAATGTATAAAACAACGTTATAGCTCATTACAAACGTGCCGACGGTCAGCCCGAGCTTTTTTGCGAATATGACAGCCATAACCTCTATGCCGTCGATAGCGCCGCCGAAGCGAATTGTAAGTCCGCTTCCGACGCCGGAAATAAATCCTCCGAACAAAGCGCACAGCAGCAAATCTGTTCCGGCAAACGGCGACGAGCTTAAATCAATAGGCAAAACGTTTGTTATCATCCATGCGAAAAAGGAATAAACGGCGACGGCGTATACAGCATATGCGGTAAAAACAACTCCCTGACGCTTTAATCCGAACAAGAACAGCGGTATGTTCAGTATGAGAAGGAAGAACGAAAGCGAAAGCCACTCAGGCGTTATCTGCGACAACAGCATGGAAGTGCCTGAAATGCCGCTGTCATATAGCTTTACGGGCGCTAAGAACACCGTTACGCCTATTGAGTTAATCAGACCGGCTATGGTCAAAAGGATAAAGTTTTGCCATTTCAGCTTTTTAAGCTCGGATATAAGTCCGCTTATTTTCTTCGACGGCTTGGCGGCAGTTTTCATCTCGTTACCTCCGTGAAATATTAGTTTATATTTGAATAATCATCATTATAGCTTATTATACCATTAAAACAGATAATTGAAAAGACGGTTTGCCGATTTTTTTGCGGTAATACTTTGTCCCAAGCGCTAATAAAATAAAGTATGCTGACTGTTTGTATTTCTAAGCTTAAAATTAGCCTTTGCTTTAGCTTTTTGTTTTTAATAGCCGTAAACGCAATGTATTACGACCGCATAACGATACTGTGCCTTTGGTTTTGTATTCTTCATGAGCTGTCGCATTTGGCTGCTATGCGCATTTTCGGCGTTCAAATAAGTGAAATATCCTTTTACGGCGGAGGAATAAGAATTTGCGCCGACGGAGTGGATATGCTGCCGATATCTCAAAGGCTTGTTGTATACTTTGCAGGCTGTGCCGTGAATATCGCAATGTCTGTAGTGTTCGGTTTAATTAATGATACGCTTTCATGCGCAGTTAATGCCGCTATTGCAGCTTTTAATCTTTTGCCGATTGATTATTTCGACGGCGGAAAGATACTGTCTGCGGTTTTTCCGAGCGGCGTCAGGGCTCTGAGCGTCATCTCAAGAATAACGTCGATATCATTTATCGCATTTACAGTAATTGCGGCTGTTTGGTCCGGCACGAGCATTTGCGCTTCTAAGGTCATTGTGCTTTCCTTTATCATTTTATCCGATTTGCTGGAATGAGTTGCGCTTTCGAATATTATCTGATATAATACTTAAAGCATTTGTGCATTTTATGACCTGAAGCCTGCACATAACAGTAATTATAAATTGAATTAATATAAAGTGCGTTGTAAAAATAAAGCGATTACTTTCAATCGGAAAGGGATAATATAAGGATGTTAAAAACAAAGATAGAAAAGCTTGCGCTTCGCTCAAACAAGCCGTCAAGATATATAGGCGGGGAGGTCGGAAGCGTTGTCAAGGACAAGTCAAAAATTGACGTCAGATTTGCTTTTTGCTTCCCCGATACATATGAAGTGGGAATGAGCCATCTCGGCATGAAGATTTTGTACGGTCTTAAAAATCAGCGTGAAAACTTCTGGTGCGAAAGAGTTTTTGCTCCCGATAAGGACTTTGAAAAGCTGATGCGTGAAAACGATATTCCGCTTTACGCCCTCGAGAGCTTAGACCCGATAAAGGAGTTTGACTTTATAGGCTTTACAATGCAGTATGAGCTGAGCTATACAAACGTTTTGAATATGCTCGACCTTGCAGGACTGAACGTCAGAGCAAGCGAACGCTCTGAAACTGACCCTATAGTTGTTGCCGGGGGACCGTGCGTGTGCAACCCCGAGCCGCTTGCAGAGTTTTTTGACCTGTTCATTTTGGGCGAGGGCGAAGAGGTCAACCTTGAGCTTATGGACTTATACGCCGAGATGAAAAAGCTCGGAAAATCAAAGTCGGAGTTTTTAGCTGAAGCTTCTGAAATAGAGGGCATATATGTGCCTAAGTTTTATGATGTTGCATATAATCCTGACGGCACAGTCAAGTCGGTGATACCTCACAGCGGCGCACCCATGCCGATAAAAAAGAGGATAATCAAGGACTTTGACAAGGTTTATTATCCTGACAGCTTTGTCGTTCCGTTTACGGATATTGTTCACGACAGAGCGGTTGTCGAGGTGTTAAGAGGCTGTATAAGGGGCTGCAGGTTCTGTCAGGCAGGGTATATCTACCGCCCGTTCAGAGAAAAAAGCGTCGACACCATAGCCAGACAGACTAAGGCTCTTTGCGAGCAGACAGGCTATGAGGAGGTATCACTTTCATCACTGTCGACAAGCGACCATCCCGAAATAGAGGAGCTTTTGAGCAAGCTTGTTGACTATACCGAGTCGGAAAAGGTAAGCCTTTCACTGCCGTCCTTGAGAGTTGACAATTTCAGCGAGGAAATACTTGAAAAGATAAACAGGGTGAGAAAATCAGGACTTACCTTTGCAGCAGAAGCAGGTACTCAGCGTCTGCGTGACGTTATCAACAAAAATATATCCGAGGAGGAAATACTTTCAACCTGCAAGCTGGCGTTTATCGGCGGATATTCAACCGTTAAGCTTTACTTTATGATGGGTCATCCAACGGAAACCGATGAAGACATACTGGGAATAGTAGCCCTTGTGAGAAAGATATCCGATTTGTTCTATGAAATAAACAGGGGAACAAAGGGCAAATTCTTGAGTATATCAGTTTCGGTTGCGACATTTGTTCCGAAGCCTTTTACGCCGTTTGAATTTGAACCGCAGATAACAAGCGAAACTGTTAAGCACCGTCACGATTTGTTGACGCAAAGCTTTAAATCAAAGCATATAAAGCTTTCCTATCACGACTACAGAGTCAGCCTACTCGAAGCAGTTTTAGCAAGAGGAGACCGCAGGACGTCCGAAGCGATATATAAAGCGTGGAAAAAGGGCTGCACCTTTGACGGCTGGACTGAGCACTTCAACTTCGACAACTGGGTTGAAGCTTTTAAGGAATGCGGATTGGACATGGAGTTTTACGCCTGCCGTAAGCGTGAGTATGACGAGGTTATGCCCTGGGATCATCTTGATTACTACATTTCAAAGAGATTTTTAATATCCGAGAACAAAAAGGCACACGAGGCGATAACAACGCCCAACTGTGCTCAAAAATGCTCGGGCTGCGGAGTTAAAAAGGAGTGCGGAGGTACATACTGTGGTAAAGGATTATTATGACATAAGGGCGGTCTTTAAAAAGACCGGAAGAGCTATTTATATATCGCACCTTGATTTGATGCGTGTTATGCAGCGAACCTTTAAGCGAGCAAAGCTTCCGGTTTGGTTTACAAAGGGATATAATCCTCATGTCTATTTGATGTTTTCACTTCCGCTTTCCTTAGGAGTGTCGAGCGACTGCGAGCTGATGGATTTCGGAGTCGACATGAGCGCAGGAGAGCCCGATTATGAGGATATAAAGGTCAGATTAAATAAGGCACTTCCCGAGGGACTGGAAATTGTCACACTGTATGAGCCGAAAACAAAGCACACCGAAATCGGCGCCTGCGAATATACCTTGGAGTTTTACGGCGACAGATCGGCGGACGATGTGCTGTCGCTGTTCAACAGCTTTATGGCGCAGGATGAAATTCTCATTGAAAAGCGCTGCAAGGTCAATATGAAAAAGACCGTAGTCACTATTGATATTAAACCCGATATAAACGTTTTAGAAAGCCGTGATTCGGATGGGCACGCTTATATAAGCCTCAGACTTCCTGCCGGAATTAAGCATTCGTTGAACATAGTTTCGGTGTCGACGGCGTTTGAGACGTTTTGCGGATTTGAGTTCGATAAAATATGTATAAATCGCACAAAGATTTTAACTGAATCAGGAGATATTTTTTCATAAACTCTATTGCATCCGTATACTTATTGTGATATAATAATTGAGCATTTTAAGTTCCGCTGCGTCTGTGGGCGCATTGGGGTTTAATGCCCGTTCAAAAAGAACCGGACATTAAAGCGGGTAGTCCTCTGACTTCGCAATGCGGCAAAGCGCCGATAGAAGTGTATGAATATCTGAAAGAAATAGGAGGAGTTTTAAAGTGGACGCTTTAAAAATCATTGCAAACTCAAGCTTAAAGAACGAAGTTCCTCAGTTTTCTATCGGTGATACCGTTAAGGTACACGTTAGAATCCAGGAGGGCGACAAGTCAAGAATCCAGATCTTTGAAGGCACCGTAATTGCTAAGAAGCACGGCGGTGTAAGCGAGACCTTCACCGTGCGCAGAGTTGCTCACGGCTGCGGAGTTGAAAGAGTTTTCCCTCTCCATTCTCCCGTTGTTGAGAAGGTTGAGATAGTAAGACTTGCTAAGGTTAGAAGAGCTAAGCTGTACTACTTGAGAGACAGAGTCGGTAAGGCTGCAAAGACCAAGGACGCTATTCGATAATTTGAGTTTTAAAAGAGAAGTCATTTTTGGCTTCTCTTTTTTTCTGAAAAGTTGGTTTATTGTTATAAACCTATTGCAATTCTAAAAGGTTTTTGGTAAAATAAAGTGATACATGATATTTTAATGCGTCAGCACATTAAGGAGATATTTATTATTATGAAGAATAAAAAGAATTTTGTTGACGAGCTGCTCGATTGGCTTAAGTCTATTATTATCACTGTTGTCGTTATAATTTTTATGTTTACTTTTGTATGCAGAACGGCAAGGGTTAACGGCTCATCCATGCTCGATACACTTCAGGACGGTAACTTTTTGCTTCTTCGCAACTTTATGTACACTCCGAAGCAGGGCGACATAATTTCAGCAAATTGTAAGGGACTTAATAAGGTCATAGTAAAAAGAGTCATCGCCGTCGGCGGACAGGAAGTCGACATTGATTTTGAAACCGGAAACGTATATGTAGACGGCGTTTTGTTAGACGAGCCGTATATAAGAAACGCAACTATAAACGACGAGGGCGGCTTTAACTACCCGATTGTAGTAGAAGAGGGTAAGTATTTCTGTATGGGAGATAACCGTCAGGACTCTCGTGATTCAAGAAGCGCAGCTGTCGGACTTATCGACAGGGAAGACATTTTGGGAAAGGCAATTTTGAGATTGTATCCTTTCAATAAGATTAGATTTTTCTAGTAAGGGATTGATAAAAATAAACAACGACATAACAATTCAATGGTTCCCCGGGCACATGGCGAAAACAAGGAGACTGATGAGCGAAAGCATCAAGCTTGTAGACGCCGTTGTCGAGGTGACGGATTCGAGAATACCTTTTTCTTCGAGGAATCCCGAAATGGATGCTATGGTCGGTAAAAAACCGCGAATAGTTATTTTAAATAAATGCGATGCCGCTGACGATGCTATAACCTCACGCTGGATTGAATACTATAAGAAAAAGGGCGTATGCGCTGTAGCGACAGACTGCAAAAGCGGAAAAAACGTCAACAAAATAATACCTCTTGTTAAGGAAGTTTTAAAGGACGATATAGCCAAGTGGAATGCAAGGGGAATGATCGGACGACCTGTAAGGCTTATGATAGTGGGAATACCGAACGTTGGAAAGTCCTCACTTATAAATCGTCTTGCAGGCTCTAAACGAGCCAAGGTCGAGGACAGACCCGGAGTTACAAGGGGAAAGCAGTGGGTATCATTGGGCAAGGACGTTGAGCTTTTGGATATGCCCGGCGTGCTGTGGCCTAAGTTTGAGGATAAAAGCGTCGGTCTGTCACTTGCATTTACAGGTGCTGTCAAGGACGACATTATGGACATGGAATCGCTGGCGTGTGCTTTTATTAACAAGCTCAGATCAGTTGACGTCAAGCCGATTTTAAGCAGATACTCGGTTGATGTAACTCAGGAAATGACCGACTTTGAGGTTTTAGAGGCTATAGGAAGAAAAAGAGGCTTTTTGCTTTCAGGCGGAGAGATAAATACCGAGCGTGCGGCGATAATCCTTTTGGATGAGTTTCGCTCCGGAAAGCTGGGAAGAATCTCTCTTGAAGCACCGCGTTAAAAAGAAAAGCAGGAATAAAACAGTATGACACTATTCGAGTTTGACAGTGAAGTAAGAAACGAATATCCTATAATCTGCGGTGTTGACGAAGCCGGCAGAGGACCGCTTGCAGGAGATGTCTACGCTGCCGCTGTGGTTTTTGATGCGGACGTGGTTATAGAAGGCGTAAACGACTCTAAAAAGCTTTCCGAGAAAAAACGTGAGCTTTTGTTTGAGGAGATAATAAAGAAGGCTAAGGCTTTTTGCATAGCGACGGCGTCGGTTGAAGAAATAGAGAATATAAACATTCTGAATGCCGCTATGCTTGCAATGAAAAGAGCCGTTGAAGGCTTGGGTTTAACGCCCGATTTAGCCTTGGTCGACGGAAACAAAGCACCAAAGCTCGACTGCGAGGTCAAAACCGTTGTAAAGGGCGATGCGACTTCTATGTCAATAGCAGCCGCCTCAATTTTAGCCAAGGTTGCAAGGGACAGGTATATGTCAGAGCTTGACGAAAAATACCCTGAGTATCAGTTTAAAAAACACAAGGGCTACGGAACTAAGCTTCATTATGAAATGCTGAAAAAATACGGTATAAGTGATGTTCACAGACCGAGCTTTTTGAAGAATTTGAGGGATAAATAGTATGACTGCAAGAGAAATCGGAAATATCGGCGAAGATTATACTGTTCCGTTCTTAGTGAGAAACGGATGCGAGATTCTCGAGAGAAATTATACCGTCAGGGGCGGAGAGATAGATATCATAGCAAAAAAGGGAAGAGTAATTCACTTTGTTGAGGTTAAATCAAGAAAGCCGAATTCTTTGACCTCTGCTCAGTCTGCCGTCACAAAGAAAAAGCAATCTCATTTGATTAATGCGGCAAAGGAATATATAGCCAGGAATAATATTGACTGTAGCTGCATTTTTGATATTGCAGAGGTAGAGGTTGATCTTAAAACCGTTACAGGCTTTAAATACATACAGCGTGCGTTTACAGCGTAAGCGCAGGCAAAGTAATCGGAAATAATTATTTAGGAGAATGTTTTATATGTTATATCAGAGTACAAGAGACAAGAGTCTCAAGGTGAGCGCAGCATACGCTGTAGCGCAGGGAATTTCAAAGGACGGCGGACTTTTTATTCCCGAGAGCATACCGTCTGTTTCGCTTGAAGATATTAAGAATTTGGGTGAGATGAGCTACGGCGAAAGGGCTGTTTTTGTATTTTCTAAGTTCTTCACCGATTTCAGCGAGGCGGAAATAAGATACTGTGTTGACGGAGCATATAATGCAAGGAATTTCGATTCTGAAAGCATTATGGAGCTTGCTCATTTGTTCAACGGCAGATATATGCTCGAGCTTTGGCACGGTCCGACGTGTGCGTTTAAGGATATGGCGCTTCAGATACTTCCGTATTTCCTCACCACATCGGTTAAAAAGCTCGGTATTGACAAAAAGGTTGTTATTTTGGTTGCAACATCGGGTGACACCGGTAAGGCGGCTTTGGAGGGCTTTAAGGACGTCCCCGGTACTGAGATTTTAGTATTCTATCCTGTAGACGGCGTTAGTGCAATGCAAAAGCTCCAGATGACCACTCAGGAGGGTGAAAACGTCTCCGTCTGCGCTATAAAGGGAAACTTTGACGATGCTCAGACAGGTGTTAAGAAGATATTCACCGACCCCGAAATTGCCAAGAAGCTCGATGAAAACGGCATGATGTTCTCCAGTGCAAACTCCATAAACTGGGGAAGACTTGCTCCGCAGATTGTTTACTATGTATCGGCATATGCTCAGCTTGTTCAGGACGGCGAGATTACTCTCGGGGAAAAGATAAATATCTGTGTACCTACAGGCAACTTCGGCAACATTCTTGCTGCGTACTACGCTAAGCGCATGGGCGTTCCGATAAATAAGCTTATATGTGCATCCAACTCAAACAATGTTTTGACGGATTTCATCAACACAGGTATTTACGACCGCAACAGAAGGTTTTACACCACCATATCGCCTTCAATGGATATACTCATTTCTTCTAACCTTGAAAGGCTTTTATATATCCTCTCAGACGGTGACGATGAGTACATCAGAAAGCTTTATGCCGAGTTGGCTCAAACGGGAAGATTTGAGGTCAGTGACGGTATTAAAGAGCAGCTTCTTTGCGACTTCGCAGCAGGCTTCTGCTCTGACGATGAAACAAAGGCAGCTATAAAAGAAACCTACGACAAGTATTCGTACACTATGGATACTCACACAGCCGTTGCGGTTAAGGTTTGCGACGACTACGCCGCTAAGACCAACGACGGATTAAAGACTGTTATAGCGTCTACTGCAAGTCCTTATAAATTCTCGGCATCTGTTTTGGAAGCACTGGATAAGCTCCCCGAGAGCACCGATGAGTTCTCACTTACCGATGCACTCAACGAGGCAAGCTCAATGCCCGTCCCGAATGCTTTGTCTTCTCTTAAGAACAAGGAAATACGTTTTAAGGGAGCGGTAGATAAGTCGCAGATGGCTGAGGCTGTTTTCGGGTTCTTAAACATTAAGTAAAAAAATCGGGACTGACCCGATGAATTTGGTTCAGTCCCGACTGTAAAGCTTAGCAGCTTCTCGGCTTAAAGGTCTTGCATTCAGTTTGAGCCGAGCAGTTCGGATGAGAGCATCCGCAGCTGCAAACGTCTATCTTGCCTGCAACGCACTCCTTTGAGTCACGGTTATAAACACATTCACCGATGTCGCACTTAATGCCGTAAATCTTATCGTTTTCCATAATTATAAGAGTCCTTTCGGTTCGGTTTTTCAAGACTTGGGAAATCTCTGATTAAAACGGGGAAGTTCACTTCAAGGTGACGAAAATCCGTCACTGATGAGTCCAAGGAATCGAAGATTCCGCAAGTGTATTAATCAGCGATTACTTTTCTTGCAAGCTTATTATTTCATTGCGAGCTTCAAAATATTCATTTAGCTTATTTGCTGAAAGGTGTGTAATTAATGTCTTTATATGCTATAGGCGACTTACATTTATCTTTTTCGGCAAACAAACCGATGGATATTTTCGGCGGCTGGAAGGATTATGTGTCTCGCCTTGAAAACAATTGGCAAAATAAAATTTTGCCTTCTGACACAGTTGTAATTCCCGGAGACATATCCTGGGCTATGGGTCTTGAAGCGGCACTTGGGGATTTCAGATTTATCCACAATCTAAACGGTAAAAAGATAATTCTGAAGGGCAACCACGATTATTGGTGGTCGACGGTTACAAAGGCTGAAAGATTTCTGCATTCAAACGGAATCGATTCTGTCAGCTTTATAAATAACAACTGCGCAGCGTATGGAAGCTTCGGCATATGCGGAACAAGAGGCTGGATAAATGACGGCAGCGAGCCGGCAGACGCCAAGGTCATTGCAAGAGAAGCCATGCGGCTTGAGCGTTCAATTCAGGACGCTTTGTCAAAGGGGCTTGAGCCGATAGTTTTTCTGCATTATCCGCCTGTATATGCAGGTGCGACAAACGACGAAATACTTAACGTTATGTTAAAATACTCAGTTAAGCACTGCTTTTACGGTCATTTGCACGGTTATTCCTGCGCTTTAGCTGTCAACGGGATCAAGTACGGCATTGATTTTAGACTTGTATCAAGTGATTATCTACATTTTGAGCCGTTGAACGTTTTGGAAATTGTGCATAATGCCAAATTATAGTTTTTCTATAGAAAATGAATTTCATGTGTGTTATACTGAATTCATATGTTATTTTACGTTAATATAAATCAGGAGGACGTATCATGTTAAAATCAAAGAATCAAGTTGAAACAAATAAGTATGAATTGGAGATAGAGGTGTCGGCTGAGGCTTTTGAGGACGCCGTTCAAAAGGTATATCTCAAGCAGAAGTCAAGCATCACTATACCCGGCTTCCGTCCCGGAAAGGCTCCGAGAAAGCTTATAGAAAAGGAATACGGCGAGGGCGTATTCTTTGAAGATGCTGTAAACGACGTTTACGGTCCGGCTGTTGAAGAGGCTGTTAAGGAAGCTGAGCTTATCTTAGTCTGCGCTCCCGACGCTGAGGTTACCGAAGTTTCCAAGGAAGCAGGCGTTAAGTTTAAGGTTACCTGCACAACAAAGCCTGTAGTTGATGTTAAGGATTATAAAGGTATAAAGGTTACAAAGACTGTCAATGCTGTTACCGAAGAAGAAATTGAGCATGAGATAGGTCATATGCTCGAAAAGGGCGCAAGAACCATCAATGTTGACGACAGAGCAGCTGAAAACGGCGACAATGTTATCATCGACTTTGAAGGCTTTAAGGACGGCGTTGCATTCGACGGCGGCAAGGCCGAGGGCTTCAACCTCGAGCTGGGCAGCGGTCAGTTCATCCCGGGCTTTGAGGATCAGATAGTAGGTCACAGCATCGGCGAAGAATTTGATATCAACGTTACATTCCCCGAAAACTATCAGGCTGAGGAGCTTGCAGGCGCACCTGTTGTATTCAAGATTAAGCTTCATGAAATCAAGAAGACCGAGCTTCCCGAGCTTGACGACGACTTTGTCAAGGATACATCTGATTTCAACACTGTTGAAGAGCTCAGAGCAGACGTCAGAAAGAATCTTGAAGAAGCTGCTGAAAAGCGTGCTGACGCCGACGTTGAGACTGCAATCTTAGACGGCGTTATTGAGCGCCTTGAGGGTGAGATCCCCGAGGTTATGTATGAAAACAAGGTTAACGACATGATTGAGGACCTTTCAAACCGTCTTGCTCAGCAGGGCATTCAGCTTGATATGTACCTGCAGTTCACCAATATGACCATGGACTCACTCAAGACAACCTACAGAGAGCAGGCTGAAAAGCAGGTTAAGCTCAGACTCGCACTTGAAAAGATTGCCGAGCTTGAGGAAATCAAGGCAACTGACGAGGACGTCGAAGCAGAGTTTAAGAACATCGCAGAGCATTACAATATGCCTGTTGACACTGTTAAGCAGTACATCAGAGCAGAGGATATCAAGGTTGACTGCGAGGTTTCAAAGGCAGTTGATCTTGTTAAGGAGTCTGCTGTTATCGAGTAAATCCAATAGCTTATTGGAAGCATATTTTCAAGGAGGAACATCATGGCGCTTGTACCAAACGTTATAGAGCAAACAGGACACGGCGAGAGATTCTACGATATATTCTCACGTCTTTTAAACGACAGAATCATAGTTTTGTCAGACGAAGTTAACGACGCTACTGCCAGCATCGTTGTTGCACAGCTGCTGTTTTTAGAGGGTCAGGACTCTGAAAAGGATATTTATCTTTATATCAACAGTCCCGGTGGCTCGATAACTGCGGGCATGGCTATATACGACACAATGCAGTATGTCAAATGCGACGTTTCGACAATTTGCGTCGGTATGGCGGCATCAATGGCGTCTGTGCTGCTCTCGGGCGGAACAAAGGGTAAAAGATATGCTTTGCCGAACAGCGAGGTTTTGATTCATCAGCCGCTTATCGGCGGCGGACTTTCCGGTCAGTGCACAGATATTAAGATTCACTCCGACCACATGGTAAGAACCCGTGAAAAGATGAACAGAATTTTGGCTGAGAATACAGGAAGAACCATTGAGGAAATCGAAAGAGATACCGAAAGAGATCATTATATGACAGCCCAAGAAGCGGTTGAATACGGTATTATCGATAAGGTAATGGTAAGACAGTAATTTATACTGTTCTCTCATCGTCCGATTGATTTTTTCGGAATGATGATAGAAAGCCGTTAATGCTATTTTATCAAGACCCGTGGTTTTGATGTCGACTCTGCTTATTTATAATGTCTTAAGCGGATTAGAAAATTAGTAGTATCACTCCTGCCAAGCCTGTATATATTAATGGGCTTGGCAGGTTTTAACAGCGAGGAGGAACGCCGAGGTGGCAGGAAATGATAGCGGCATAAAAAGATGTAATTTCTGCGGAAAGCCCGAAAACCGCACAAAGAGTCTTTTTTCTGCCGGTGATGTTCATATTTGCGATGAATGCGTGCTGTTTTGTTACGACATTCTGGACGAAAAGGATTTAATTAGCGACAAAAACAGAGGTAAGGTCGATGGCTCTGAAATAACATTGACTAAGCCGATTGATATAAAAAAAGCTCTGGACGAATACGTTATCGGTCAGGATGAGGCAAAGCTTGCGCTTTCCGTGGCTGTTTATAACCACTACAAGCGCATTGTTTCAAACCAAAAATCCGACGACGTCGAGATTCAAAAGTCAAACGTCCTGCTCTTAGGACCTACAGGCGTAGGAAAAACGCTTTTGGCTCAGACACTGGCAAAAACCCTAAACGTGCCGTTTGCAATTGCAGACGCCACAACTCTGACAGAGGCCGGCTACGTTGGAGACGACGTTGAAAACGTCCTGCTTAGACTTATTCAGGCAGCTGATTACGACGTTGAAGCCGCCGAGCACGGCATTATATATATCGATGAGATAGATAAGATTGCAAGAAAGTCGGAAAACGTTTCGATAACAAGAGACGTCAGCGGCGAGGGCGTTCAGCAGGCTCTTTTGAAGATAGTCGAGGGAACGGTTTCAAACGTTCCTCCGCAGGGCGGAAGAAAGCATCCTAATCAGGAATTTATCCAGATTGACACTAAAAACATCCTCTTTATATGCGGAGGAGCTTTCGACGGCTTGGAGGATGTTATCCGCCGCAGAACGGATACGTCAAAGCTCGGCTTCGGCGGAGCGTTGAATAAAAAGTCGGACGAGGGCGAAGAGGTCTTGAAGAAGGTTATACCTCAGGATATTGTTAAGTTCGGAATTATCCCCGAGCTTATAGGCAGGCTTCCGGTTATAACCGTTTTGTCTCCGCTGGACGAAAAGGCTCTGATTTCTATACTGACCGAGCCTAAAAATTCGCTTGAAAAGCAGTATAAAAAGCTCTTTGACTACGACGGCATTGAGCTTGAGATAACAGCTGAGGCGAAATCTGAGATAGCCAAAAAGGCGATTGCTCAGAAAACGGGCGCAAGAGGACTTCGCTCCATTGTTGAGGGCATTTTAATGAAGCCGATGTATGAAGCTCCGTCTGACGGCAGTATCGTCAAGGTTGTAGTAACTCCTGAATGCTTGACGCAGGATGCTGCGCCGGAGCTTGTAAGAAAACCGGCAGATAAAAAGAAAGCTATGTAAATAAAGTGCGGCGGCGCAGCTGCATACTGATTTTGATGTGTTCTCACATGATTAATCGGTGTGCGCAGCGCCGCTGTTTTTTGCTCGACATAGATTTTTAGGATAAATGCGTCATTGGCAGACCGTCCGATTAAAAAATCATTTTTAAAAAACACTAACCGATTTCTTTTTTCGATACTATATATGTGAAAGCTTTCAACACACCCAAGCGTTGATTCTTGTTCGGGGCATATACAAATTAGAATCAATTAGCGCAACGAGAAAGGCGGCAGTATGGTCGACGTCAACGTTAATAAATTAATTCAGGATAATCTTGCGGTGTTTTACGGCTACGCTTATGATAAGCTCTATGATAAGGACAAGGCAACAGACCTTGCTCATGAAATTATCGTTGAGATTCTTGATTCAATTGAGAATTTAAGAGACGAAAAAGCCTTTTGGGGATTTTCATGGAAGATAGCCGAAAACACATTCAGAAAGTTTATCCGACGTGAGGAACTAAAGAGAAAAACAGAGCTTGCTGTTAAAATTGTCCCATCTGAAATAACAGCCTCACCCGAATATGAGTATATAGACCGTGAGGATGCACAGGACGGTATATACATTTTGCGCAGAGAGCTTTCGCTTTTGGCAAAGACTCATAGGGACATATGCTTAGCTTATTATGTTGACAATAAAAGCTGCTCTGAAATCTCCGAGGAACAAGGGATAAGCGTTGATATGGTTAAGTACCATCTGTTCAGAATTCGAAAACAATTGAAAGAAGGAATAGGTATGACAAGAGAGTTGGGAAAAAGAAGCTACAAGCCCGACGCATTCAGGCTTGACTTTTGGGGTGATTATAACAGATATTATCATCTGTTCGACCGCAAGCTTCCGGGTAATATATTGCTTGCCGCATATGATGAGCCGCTCAGAGCAGAGGAGCTGTCCGTCGAGCTGGGCGTTGCAATGCCTTATCTTGAGGATGAAATCAAAATACTCGAAGCCGCAGGCGTCTTAAGGCGCGTCGGCAAGAAATATCAGACAAATGTTGTCATAATAACCGATAAGTGTGCCGAAAAAATTGAAGAGGAAATGCCAAGGGTATGTAAGCAGTCGGCTCAGAGAATATTCGACACAGCCAAGGAGCTTTTACCCAAAATCAGAGAGCTTGACTTCAAGGGCAATGACTATGACGACAACAGGCTTTTGTTCGCAATACTTAATACAGCACTTGTAAACGGATTTCACAGAGCTGAATACTCATCTGCATACGGAACTCCTAAGCCTCTTGCTCTCGGCGGAAACGGCTGGGTCTGGGGAGTCGGTGACGCAGATAATGAAGCCTACAATCATTTTGCCGGGGTTACCATACATACGCCCAACAAATCCGGTACTGCATGGTTTTCGGCGGAAAACTATAGGGCTATCATATCGTGTCAACTTTATGACCATTCAAGATTTAAAGAAAGGGCGGAAGCTGTTTGCGATGCTGTGCTTGAAAGGCAGGCAGACAGGAAAAACGAAACTCTGCCTTGGCTCATCGAGCAAGGATTTATTCTCAGCGACAGCGGCAAGCTGAGAGCAAATTTCCCGGTGTTCACAAACGAGGTGTTTACAAGGCTTCTTGATATACTTGAACCGATGATTGAGGAATCTGCAAAATGTATGATAAGCTTTTCGGACAAGGCGGCTGAAATACTTGAAGATGGTGCACCCGGCACCCTGAAGGACAAGTGCTTGCCCATAGCAAAAATATCGTATCGCTTGAATACAGCGGCATATGTATTTGAAGAACTTATAGACAGCGGCAGGCTATATTTGCCGAAGGAAAAAACTCCGCTTTGTATGTGGGGAGTAATCAACTGAACGAAGACTCGAATCATCATTTTCGGGCCGCTTCTCCTGTCACAAAACGACACTCATAGATAATTATAATAGTTGAGAGTAAAGATTAAAAAGCTCCGCAGAAAAAGCCAATACGGCTTGATCTGCGGAGCTTGATTTATTCCGGTAGACGTTGTATAATTATAATGTATAACAGTCGGTGAATTTTTTATATAATATATAGTATTAACTCTGAGGAAGTGATGAATTGGCGACACCGTTGGCTGACAAGATAAGACCAAAGACCTTGGATGACGTTGTAGGGCAGTCTCACCTTTTGGGCAAGAACAAGCCGCTGCGCAGAATTATTGAGAGCGGTAAGATTCCCAATATGATTTTCTACGGCTCGTCGGGAATAGGAAAGACAACAGTAGCAAGAATAATAGCCGAAAACACGAATATGCGAATGTATAAGCTCAACGGCACCTCGGCATCTGTTCAGGACATAAAGGATATCATAGCCGAAACCGATACGCTTTTGGGCTACAACGGCATTTTACTGTATCTTGACGAGATACAGTATCTGAACAAAAAGCAGCAGCAATCACTTTTAGAGTATATTGAAAACGGCAAAATAACGCTCATTTCTTCAACAACCGAAAACCCGTATTTCTATGTTTACAACGCAATAATCAGCCGCTCAACGGTTTTCGAGTTTCTTCCCGTTTCTCCCGATGAGATTTACCCTGCCATAAAGCGTGCTTTTCAGATCTGCGCCGATGACTTGGGCTATAAGCTAAGGCTTGAAAGCGGAGTTATTGACCATATAGCACACGGCTGCGGAGGAGATGTCAGAAAGTCGATTAATACGGTTGAGCTTTGCATTTTGTCGGCTGAAAGCTCGGACGGAACGCTTGTCGTCAGCCTTGATAACGTTAAGCTGTTGACTCAGCGAAGCAATATGCGCTATGACCGCTCGGGAGACGAGCATTATAACATTCTTTCCGCACTTCAAAAGTCTATAAGAGGCTCAGACGAAAACGCCGCTCTGCACTACGCCGCAAGGCTAATGGAGGCAGGGGACATAATATCGCTTTCAAGGCGATTGCTTGTCATAGCGTCTGAGGATATAGGTCTTGCTTACCCTCAGGCGATAACAATAGTTAAAGCCTGTGTCGACAGCGCAATGCAGTTAGGTCTTCCAGAAGCCAGAATCCCCCTTGCGGACGCCGTTATACTGCTTGCCACTGCGCCTAAGTCCAACAGCGGTATATGTGCAATAGATGCAGCACTTGAAGATATCAAAAAGGGCGACTGCGGAGATATTCCGGCGCACTTACAGGACGGACACTACGGCGGAGCGAATAAAATGGGCAAGGCGATAGGGTATAAATATCCCCATGCTTTCCCGAATTCTTGGGTAGAGCAGGATTATTTGCCGCAAAACCTTAAGAACAAAAAATACTATAAATACGGTGAAAACAAAGCCGAACAGGCGGCAAAGGAGTATTGGCGGCTTATCAAGGGCGAAAAGTGATATGCGCCTGCGTGATATTTTAAACTATTCCGCATGACTTGTCAGAATACAGTTTCGATTATTTTCGTGCAGTTGTCCGGCGAGTATCTCCATCTGTCGATTTTGCCCTCGGTTATGTAATAGCTGTTTTCAAGCCGTATAGGTGCGTCGTAGCAATCGACAATTATCAGCTTGATTTTCATTTTCTCGGGATTTATGGATTTAATATAAACGCTTGCCGTCTGGGACGGACGAACGCCTTCTTTGGGTTCTGCGAGTCCTGCAAGATTCGGAGTCAGCTCGACAAAAACGCCGTAGCTCTCAACGCTCCTTATAATACCTCGTACGGTCTCGCCCTGAGAAAAGCGTTCTGCGTTTTCCATCCATGTTCCTAAAAGCTCCTTGTGAGTTATGTAAAACTTTTCGCCGTCGTAGCCCTTAAAAGCCGCTTTTATCGGCTGACCCACAGCGAACCTGTCTGATGGCGAGGAAATTCTCGAGACAGATATTTCGTCGATAGGTATCATAGAGGGAATGCCGCATCCGATGTCTACAAAGCAACCAAACTGCTCTATATGAGTGACGGTGGCGTCTATAACCTCGCCGCAGCTCAGCTTTGTCAAATATTCGTCAATACATTTAGTCTGCGCCGCTCGCCTTGACAGAATGGCTGTTTCAACGCCGTCGATGTTTTCATATCTCGATATAACAAAGCATACAGCCTTGCCGACCCTTGAAATAATCGCAATATCCTTAGTTGTGCCCTCCTTTATTCCGACGGCGCACTCATCCCTCGGCATAATTCCTTTAATTGTCGGCAGATTAATTATCAGATCATGCGTCGATGTGCACATATCAACCTTTGCTTCAAGTATTATTCCGTTCTCAAAAGCAGTGCGCATTCCGTTTGCGTCTGATAAATACCTATCGTTTTCCTGCGTATTTATAAGTGAGCCTTCAGGCAGATATTTTATCATTTATAACCCTTCCTTTCGGTATTCGATATGTCGCTGATTAATAATATGTAAAAAGTTTGGGTTGTATGATTGATTATTTTTTCTTATTAGTATTGCGAATTTATTAAATTGCTTTTGAATAGACCAAAAGCTTATTTATGCTGTTGATAAATGTGATTCGGTGTGCTATAATAAATGCGCTGTTTTTTCAAGGATGAAAAGTGTAACCGAAAACTCGGCAAAATGATATCGAATTTCTATTTGCATACATAAGCGGCTTTTAATAATTGAAAGAAGCTTTCATAATCATCGAGACTCATTGCACCGTTCGGTGTGTTAATAAAAAGAAGGGAGCGCAGAAATAAATGGACATTTGCAAAGGCGATGTGCTTACAATGAAGAAGAACCACCCGTGCGGTTCTAATAAAATGCGTGTTTTGCGCTCAGGAATGGATTTTAAGCTCAGATGCGAGGGCTGCGGTCATGAGTTTATGATTGCACGCTCAAAGGCTGAAAAAAACGTCAAAAGCATAGACACAGCCGAGAGGGTTCCTCCGGAGTAGCGTTATCCGACGTATTTCGGCAGAACAATAAGCTTAAAATGAAAGGTTTGATAATATATGTTTGAAAAATTGGCTGCGCTTTTAGATAGATATAATGAAATAAGCGAGCGCTTGATGCAGCCCGATACCGTTAATAACAATACGCTCTACCGTGAGCTGATGAAGGAATACAATCAGCTGTCACCGCTGATTGAGATGTATAAAAAGTACTTATCTGCTCAGAAGTCAATGGCAGACGCCGAGGAACTTATGAGAGGCGAGACCGACCCCGACCTCAAGGAAATGGCTCAGGAGGAATATCTCGATTCAAAAAAGATTATTGCAGACTGCACAGAGCAGCTCAAAATAATGCTCTTGCCTAAGGATCCCAATGATTCAAGAAACGTCATTATAGAGATAAGAGCGGGTGCCGGCGGCGAGGAAGCTGCGCTGTTTGCAAATTCGCTGTTCAGAATGTACACAATGTATTCCGAGTCGAAACGCTGGAAGATTGAAATTTTGAACGCCAACAGAACCGAGCTCGGCGGAGTAAAGGAAGTGTCCTTCTCGGTTGAGGGGGAGGGCGCATATTCAAGATTTAAGTATGAAAGCGGCGTTCATCGTGTTCAAAGAGTTCCCGAAACCGAGTCTCAGGGCAGGATACAAACTTCAACGGCTACAGTTGCCGTTTTGCCGGAGGCTGAAAGCGTTGAGCTTAACATCGATGAAAAGGAGCTTAAAATCGATGTTTTCAGAGCATCCGGAGCAGGCGGACAGCATATCAATAAAACCGAGTCCGCAGTCAGAATCACTCATCTCCCGACAGGTATGGTAGTAGAGTGTCAGGACGAAAGAAGTCAGCAGAAGAATAAGGACAGAGCGATGAAGGTTTTGTGCTCGAGGCTTCTGGAGCTTAAACAGGCGGAGCAGGATAAGGCCATAGCAGGCGAACGCCGTTCGCAGATAGGAACAGGCGACCGTTCGGAGAGGATAAGAACCTATAATTTCCCCGAGGGCAGAGTTAGCGACCACAGAATAGGCTTGACTCTTTACAAGCTCGACAGCATACTAAACGGTTCGCTCGACGAGGTTATAGACGCCCTTGCCACTGCCGACCAGGCGGCAAAGCTTGCCAAGCAGGAGGGAACAGTCTGATAAAAAGTTTTCAGACAACAAGTTTTGTGAGAAAGGCATAGTGATAACAATGGATACACTGCTTCTCGGCACGTCTGAGAGCGAGCTTGATATAGCTGCTTCGTTATTAAAATCGGGTGAGGTTGTTGCAATACCGACAGAGACTGTCTACGGTCTTGCTGCCAACGCTTTTGACAGCGAGGCGGTCAAAAAGATTTTTGCCGCCAAAAACCGCCCGTGCGACAATCCGTTGATTGTCCACATCTCTGAGCTTTCTATGATATCTGACATAGCCGTATCAATGCCGCAAACAGCCAAAAAATGCGCAGAGCGCTTTTGGCCCGGACCGCTGACTATGATTTTGCCCAAGAAGGACACAATACCTTTAGTTACCAGCGGTGGGCTTGATACTGTCGGAATAAGATTTCCGTCAAATGAAACGGCAAGAAGAATTATAAGCAAATGCGGATTTCCGCTGGCTGCCCCCTCGGCAAATCTCTCGGGCAGTCCCAGCCCGACAACGGCTAAGCGAGTATATGAAGATATGAACGAAAGAATTTCCGCCATTGTCGACGGCGGAGAGTCCGACGTCGGCGTGGAATCAACGGTTATATCCTTTGAGGGCGAGGCAATAAGAATACTTCGCCCGGGCAAGGTTTCCTATGAAGAGCTTTTAAGCCTCACGGATAAGGTGTACTTGGACGACGGAATTGAAAAAAAGGTGTCGCCGAGCGATATAGTGCGTTCGCCCGGTATGAAATATAAGCACTATTCGCCCAAGGCAGAGGTTATTTTGATTGATTCCGGATTGGATGAATATAAAAGCTATGTCAGCTCGCATTATGAAAGCGGAGTTTTTTCTCTGCTCTTTGATGAGAGCGAAGCCATAGACGGCGTGCCGCACTTGGTATACGGCATAAGCTCTGAGGAACAGGCTCACTTTTTGTTTGAACGGCTCAGGCAGTTCGATGAAATGGGCGCAAAGAGAGTGTATGCAAGATGTCCGCAGAAATCAGGAGTCGGCTTGGCTGTTTACAACAGAATACTTCGCTCGGCAGGCTTTAGTGTTGTCAGGCTTGACGGCGGCAAAGGATGAGTGACGCTATGGGACTTTTTGACGGTATAACAATTGTCGGACTTACAGGTCAGAGCGGCGCGGGAAAGTCAACTGTCAGCAAAATCTTTAAGGATTACGGCTTAAGCGTTATCGATGCAGACAGCGTTTCAAGAAGCGTAGCAAAAAAGGAAAGCTTTTTGAATGAGGTGAAAAAAAGCTTTCCCGACTGTGTAACTGAGCAAGGGCTTGACAGGCAAAAGCTTGCAGGTATAGTTTTCAACAATAAGCAGGCGCTTAAAAGCTATACTGATTTGATTTTTCCGTACATAACGCACGAGATCTTTGCCGGCATCAGGATGTATAAGCTTTCGGGCAAAAAAGTGGTCGTATTAGACGCACCGACACTTTTTGAAAGCGGTCTCGACAGCATTTGTCAAAAAATTGTAAGTGTCATCGCACCGATGGACGTTAAAATAAAAAGGATTCTCGAAAGAGACGGTATACCGGTCGAGCTTGTAAGGTCACGGCTCAGTTCACAGAATTCCGAAGCTTTCTTCAGAGAAAAATCCGATTATGTAATTGTAAACGATTCGGATTTGCGTGAGCTGCAAATTAAAGCGTGCGATATTGCAGGAAAGATCGCTGAAGCAGAAAGGATAAGTTAATATAAATGTTTAAAAAGCTGCTTGCCTTCTTGCTTATTTGTGTGCTTGCAGTCGGGGCGTATTTGTATTTGTTTGAATATGTTCCCCACAACACCTATAAAGTCATGTATTCCGATGAGGTTGCAAAATACAGCGAGGAGTTCGGTATTGACGAGGCTTTTGTATATGCGGTGATAAGAACTGAGTCGAACTTCAATCCAAACGCCGTTTCCGACGCCGGAGCAATAGGACTCATGCAGATTATTGAGGATTCCTTTGACTGGGTGAGCACAAAGCTCCATGAGACCGATCTTGAGTATGACGATATGTTTACTCCTGAGTACAGCATTAAATTCGGCTGCTATATGCTGTCGTATTTATATAATAAATATGAAAGCTATGAGCTTGCCGCCGCAGCTTATCACTCGGGAATGGGCGAGGTCGACGGGTGGCTGAGCAGTGGGGAAGTAGATAAATCTTCCTTTGAGATTGCAGACTTTAAGGGCTCTAACACAAGATTTTATGTCAAAAAAATAATGAAGGCATATAAAGTATATTCAGAACTAAAATGAAAGGATTGGTTATTATGGCGAACAAAGAAAAATCAGCAGGAAAGGTACTTCAGGAAAAGCTTTTCTCTCAGAGAAAGAACGGTATTTTAAAGCTTGACCATTCAGAGGTAGAAAAGATCGACAGCTTCTGCGAGGGCTATAAGAGGTTTTTGGACAATGCCAAAACTGAAAGAGAAGCAGTTTCAACAGCTGTCAATATGGCAAAGGACTGCGGCTATTCGGAGTATGACCCCAAGAAAAAGTATCAGAGCGGCGATAGGGTTTATTACAATAATCGCGGCAAGAGCTTAATTCTCTGCGTTTTCGGCACAGAGCCGATGGAAAACGGCGTTAAGATAAATGCTGCGCACATTGACTCACCCAGACTTGACCTAAAGCAGCATCCTCTTTATGAGTCAAGTGATTTGGCTCTTTTAAAGACTCACTATTACGGCGGAATCAAAAAATATCAGTGGGCAACCATCCCTCTGGCACTCCACGGTGTAATTATCAAGGCAAACGGCGAAAAGGTTGACGTCTGCATCGGCGAGGACGACAGCGACCCTGTTTTTGTTGTGACAGATTTGCTGCCGCACTTGGCTCAGGAGCAGTCAAAGCGTGCACTCCCGGATGTTATAAAGGGCGAGGAGCTTAACGTTTTAATCGGCTCAAGACCGTTTAATGACGACGAGGTGTCCGAAAAGGTTAAGCTTTCGATTTTATCAATTTTGTTCGATAAGTACGGAATTGTTGAGGACGACTTCATGTCGGCTGAGCTTGAGGTAGTTCCGGCATTTAAAGCTAAGGACGTCGGACTTGACAGGGGCTTAGTAGGCGCATACGGTCAGGACGACAGAGTGTGTGCATATACTGCTCTTATGGCAGCCCTTGAGTGTGAAAACCCCGTTTCAACCTGTGTAACCGTTCTTACTGATAAAGAGGAGATAGGAAGCGTCGGCAACACCGGTCTTTCAAGCGAGTACTTAAAGCACTTCATTTATTCAATAGCAGAAGGAGCAGGAACAAACTGCCCGACTGTTTTATCTCATTCCACCTGCCTTTCAGCAGACGTTTCGGTTGCCTTTGACCCGACATTCCCTGAGGTTTGCGAGTCTATGAATTCATCCTACTGCAACTACGGCGTAGCCATGTGCAAGTATACAGGCTCAAGAGGAAAGGGCGGCTGCTCAGACGCAAATGCTGAGTTTGTTGCATATGTCAGAAGTATTTTCGATTCAAACGGCGTTATCTGGCAGACAAGCGAGCTGGGAAGAGTTGACCTGGGCGGCGGCGGAACGGTTGCGGCGTATGTTGCAAACTTGGGAATAGACGTTGTCGACGTCGGAGTCCCGGTTCTTTGTATGCACGCTCCGTTTGAAGTAACAGCGAAGCTCGATGTTTATATGGCTTATAAGGGCTTCAGCGTTTATTTGAAGAACTGATATTTATAAATCTATACATTGCGGACGGCTTTCGGTATTCGGAAGCCGTTTTTGCTTTTCTATTTACAGGTCGCCGATTTATTTAAGCACCATCGTTTTCGACAGATATCTTGATACATATGCCGTATGCTTGTATTCGGGTGATGGATATGAGCGTTTATCTCGATACGCTTGTAATAGTAAATACATATATAGGCTGGTTGATAATAAGTCTTTGCGCAAGGCTTGCCCATTTGGGTGCAAGCGGAAAAAGAAGGGCGGCAGGAGCTTTTCTGAGTGGACTTACATCGTTAATAATAGTTATGCCGAGCGGCACGCCGTTTTTAAAGCTTGCGGCGGCAATGCTCAAGCTTATATCCTGTCCGCTGATAGCATTTGCGGCATTTTATAAAAAGGGAATGAGCTTAAAAAGGTATCTTTTTTCAACGCTGTGCCTGACTATGTCGACAATGGCTTTGGGCGGAGCGGTGTATTTAATACAGATGACAATGAGTACAGATATTATCTACATCAATAACTATTCCTTTTATTTTGACATATCGCTCAGCACTCTCATTTTCTTGACCGGGCTGGTATATATCATCATGCTGATATTGTCGCACTTCTTCTCAAGAGAATCCGACGAAGCAAGAAGCTACACTGTCGGCTTTACGGTCAGGGACAAAAGCTATATCCTCGAGGGTATTTCCGACACGGGAAACGCAGTTACCGATTTATTCAGCGGAAAGAGTGTCGTGATTTGCCAAGGGTTTGAGCATCCGCCGCCGTCATCATACGGGATGAGAGTTGTTCCATATTCAACTGTAAACGGAGAAGGAATACTATATGCCTTTTCGCCTGACAGCATATACATAGAAAACGATGCCGGACAGAGAAAGGATGTTTCTGCGCTTGTCGCCTTTGTCGAGGGCGGCAAAAAGCGTGCGGTGTTTAATCCAAAAATCTTAATGTGAAAAAGGTGACATTGTGAAAAATTTATTCTTGCTTTTAGTTGACAAAATAAAAGCGGCGCTGGGCCGAAATGCGTCGCTTGATTATATAAACGGTCCCGACTCTCTGCCGCCGCCTTTGAAGCCGGACGAAGAGCAAAGGGTTTTTGATATGCTTCAAATAGACCCCAAGCGTGCAAGGGAAAAGCTAATAACTCACAATCTAAGGCTTGTTGTGTACATATCAAAAAAGTTTGAGTCGACAGGCATAGGGGTAGAGGACCTCATATCTATAGGAACAATAGGACTTATCAAGGCTGTAAACACATTCAACCCGACCAAAAATATAAAGCTTGCAACATATGCGTCAAGATGTATTGAAAACGAGATACTCATGTATCTGAGAAAAACTACTCAGCAAAGAAACGAGGTTTCAATAGACGAGCCACTCAATATCGACTGGGACGGCAACGAGCTTCTTTTGTCTGACGTTATAGGTACCGACGCAGACGAGGTCAGCCAGCGAATAGAAGGCGAAACCGAAAAGCAGCTTCTAATAAAGGCGGTTGAAGCCCTTAAGGGCAGAGAGAAAATGATAATGCAAATGCGCTTCGGTCTTACCGGAGGCAAGGAGATGACGCAAAAGGAGGTGGCTGACGTCGTCGGAATATCACAGTCTTATATATCAAGGCTTGAAAAAAGAATTCTAAAGGAGCTAAAAAAAGAGCTGGAAGCTATATATTAAAGGATACCCCTCTCGAAACGAATCCGAGAGGGGTAAATTCCATATTATACAAGTGGAAATACTGAATACATGGTTTTCTAACAGGTAATAATGAATACATCGCATTTCTAAATTTTGCACATACTGATTTTTAAAGGCTCGACAATAAAGCCGCCGAGCCGGACGTCATGGTATTGACTGATAATATGCGATTGTTTAGAAGAAATTTTCATTATTTCGGAGAGTGCCATGCAGTATAATAAGGTTGAAATAAGCGGAGTTAATACCTCAAAGCTCAAGGTTTTAAGTGAAGATAAGAAGATGGAGCTTTTAAAAAGGGTAAAAGCAGGGGACAAAGCAGCAAGAGAGGAGCTGATTCAGGGGAACTTAAGGTTAGTTTTAAGCGTTATCCAAAAATTTATGTCCAGAGGAACGCCGCCGGATGACTTATTCCAGGTCGGAGTTGTAGGTTTGATTAAGGCTATAGATAACTTTGACGTATCGCTGGACGTCAGGTTTTCGACTTATGCTGTCCCGATGATAATGGGGGAGCTGCGGCGCTTTTTGCGTGACGATGCGCCGATAAGAGTTTCGCGTTCGATGAGGGACTTAGCCTATAAAGCCATGCAGGCAAGAGAAAAGCTGATGAACGAGCAAAATAATGAGCCTACAGCAAAGGATATTTCCAAGGAAATAGGAGTGCCGCAGTCAGAGGTTGTTTTTGCGCTTGAATCAATAAGCGAGCCTGTTTCTATTTACGAGCCGGTTTACTCCAATACCGGAGACGCACTTTATATGCTCGACCAGTTAGGCGACTCTGAATCTGACGAGGGCTGGATAGACGAGCTTTTACTGCGAGATGCAATAAAAATGCTTTCGGACAGAGAAAAAAACATTTTGTATCTGAGGTTTTATCAGGGGAAAACTCAGGTTGAAGTTGCAGATGAAATAGGAATATCGCAGGCTCAGGTTTCAAGGCTTGAAAAAAATGCGCTGTCACGGATTAAGTCGAAGGTTTAGGTTTATGATGAAACGTCTGTGAAGGGCTTGCTCTTTGCCTGCGAAAAACCGCTCCGAAAAATTCTTTCGGAACGGTTGACAGATTGATATTTCGTGTTATAATAATTAAAGAACAAGGCGGCTTGCCATCGCTAGTGGCGGTCGTTCCTGTAAAACAATTTTGAGTTGTAGGAAACGCCGTTCACCGCTATGGTGGGCGGTTATTTCTTGTTATTGCTGATAATAGCTATTACCAGAGTAACAAGTGATATAAGTACAATAGTGTAATTAAGCATATCGCTTAATGTAACATATACATTACTCATATGCACTCACCTCCCGCAATAGGAAGTGAACAACCTTTGAAAGTCGGATTCTATCCGTCAATGCTCTGTAAGCAATCGTTTGCTATTGCGAAGTCCGACTGGCAACAAAACTGACCTTCATTGCCGCCTTGCAGCAAGATTATAACACATTATTTTACAAATTGCAACATTTAATAAAAACCGTCTGCGCATGAAAGACAAAATTTGTGCTTTGTCTCTTGACAAAATCAATTAATCGTGTTAATATGTCGACAATGACTGTGAAAAGAAGAAGTAGCACGCATGATTTTAACTCAAGAGAGCTTTCGGTCGGTGTGAGAAAGCGTTATGCGGCGTGTGAATACATCTTGGAGTTTGTATTCTGAACAGCGCTTTATGTGAAGCGGTAAAGTAGGAGTATGCGTTTTGCGCACGTTACAGCGCCCTTGAGGTCAAGCTTGCGTTTAATATGCACTTGGCAAATTGAGGTGGTACAGCGGTTTAGATTTAATCGCCCTCTTTGAGTTTTATACTCATCGAGGGCGTTTTTATTTTGGGGTGATATGGTGCAATACGTTGCCGCAAAGACAATTCTTCAAAAGAACAAGTCGGACGAATGGTTCGGAAACGACTACAACATGAACCTGTATCGCGGCTGCTGCCATGGCTGCATCTATTGCGACAGCAGAAGTGAGTGTTATCATGTCGAAAACTTTGATAAAGTTCGTGCCAAGGAAAACGCTATGGAGATACTGGCTAATGAGCTTAGGCGCAAAGTCAGGACGGGTGTTATAGGAACCGGAGCGATGTGTGACCCTTATAATCCATTTGAAAAAACGGAGCGGCTCACTGAAAAGTCGCTTATGCTCATTGACGCATACGGCTTTGGTGTGACAACGATAACGAAGTCCTCGCTCATAACCCGGGATATCGACCTGTATAGGCAGATACAAGAGCATTCACCGGTACTTTGCAAGATGACCGTTACTACCGCTGACGACAAGCTTTCAAGGCTGATTGAGCCGAATGTTTCTGTGTCGTCCGAGAGGTTTGAGGCTTTGGCAAGGATGTCCGAAGCAGGGCTTTTCACCGGTATAACCCTTATGCCTGTTTTACCCTTTATCGAGGACAGCGCCGATAACATTCTTTCAATAGTACGCATGGCGCATGAGTGCGGAGTAAAGTGTATATATCCGGCGTTTGGGGTGACACTTCGGATGAATCAGCGTGAGCATTTTTATAATAAGCTTGATGAGCTGTTCCCCGGGATGTCCCAAAAATACAAAAGGTATTACGGCGAGCGGTATCGGTGTACGTCTCCGAATGCAAGAAGGCTTTGGAACGTTTTCACCGCCGAGTGCGATCTCTATGGAATACTGTATGAAATGCGCTCAATCATCAAGGCATACAAAAGAGGGTATGAAAGCCCACAGCTTAGTTTTTTTGATTATAATTTATAATGGAGGATAAAATCATGGGCATTTATGAAGAATTAGTGGCGAGAGGGCTTATAGCTCAGGTCACGGATGAAAACGAAATAAAGGAAATGATCAACAACGGCAAGGCGACATTCTATATCGGCTTTGACTGCACAGCAGACAGCTTAACGGCAGGTCACTTCATGGCGCTGACCCTTATGAAGAGGCTTCAGATGGCAGGAAATAAGCCTATAGCTTTAATCGGTGGTGGAACTACTATGATAGGCGACCCGTCCGGCAGAACCGATATGAGAAAGATGCTGACTAAAGAGGATATCGACCACAATGCCGAGTGCTTCCGTCGTCAGATGGAGCGCTTTATTGAGTTTGGCGAGGGCAAGGCTATGATGGTCAACAATGCCGACTGGCTGTTAAACCTCAACTATGTCGAGCTTTTAAGAGAGGTCGGAGCCTGCTTCTCGGTCAACAATATGCTTCGTGCCGAGTGCTATAAGCAGAGAATGGAAAAGGGACTGTCATTCCTTGAATTTAACTACATGATTATGCAGTCCTATGACTTCTACTATATGTTCCAGAAATACGGCTGCAATATGCAGTTCGGCGGAAACGACCAGTGGTCTAATATGCTCGGCGGAACTGAGCTGATAAGGCGCAAACTCGGAAAAGACGCTCACTGCATGACAATAACCCTTCTTACCGACTCTCAGGGCAACAAGATGGGCAAAACAGCAGGCAACGCCGTATGGCTTGACCCCAACAAGACAAGTCCTTATGACTTCTTCCAGTACTGGCGCAACGTTGCGGACAGCGATGTTATGAAGTGTATAAGAATGCTTACCTTCCTGCCTCTTGAGGAAATCGACAAGATGGATTCATGGGAAGGCTCACAGCTCAACAAGGCAAAGGAGATTTTGGCATACGAGCTGACAAAGCTTGTCCACGGCGAGGAGGAAGCTCAAAAGGCACTTTCGGTAGCAAAGGCAGTATTCGGCGGCTCCGGAACAAACGAAAATATGCCGACTGTTGAAATATCAGCCGACAGCGTTGGAATTTTGGACGCTATGATTGCCGCTAAGCTCGCACCCAGCAAGGGCGAGGCAAGACGTCTTATCCAGCAGGGTGGCGTCACCTTAAACGACCAAAAGGTGACTGACGCCAATACCGTTGTAGATTTAACCGATGCCGCTATCATCAAAAAGGGCAAGAAGCAGGTAGTAAAGGTTGTCAAGGGATAGTGTTATTCCGGCGTAAAATGAAATTGCAGTCTTTATTATGACAGACAATTAAGCCGCCGCAAAATCACATTGATATGGATTTTGCGGCGGCTTTTTGCACGCTTTGTGAGATATAAGCTATAGTAATTTCATCAAGCTTCACAGCTTTGATGACTGTTGCGGTCGTCTGCCGGGCTGACAGCTAAGACGGTATTATTATCTTCTGCGAACAAGCGGATTATGAATCAGTTTTATTAAACAGCCGTCCTATAACAGCATCGACAGACGACCATATCAAATGTATCAGACCCAAGAGCATAACTATCGGTATTGCTATAATACCTATTGCCGCCAGTCCCAGCCAGATAATCGCCTTTTTAAGCGCAGAACCAATTGCATTTTTCATATCCGTCACCGTTGTCATTTTTCAGTTACGCTTAAGTTAACCGTTCCGCTGAAATCATCGTAAACAAGCATAACGTAGTTGCCGCCGCTCTCAAAGTTAAACGATTGAGTGAGCTTGCCGTTTGAGTCGGTTTTAAACTCGAATATATCGTCGTTTTTTCTCACTCTTACAGTCACATCTCCGCTGACGGCTTTTATGTCTGCCTTTACGGTGACGTCTCTTGAATGAACAGACGTGCCGCCGAACACAGATTCCTTTGTCGTTTGTCTGTAGCACTGAGCATAGTACTCGCCGCTGAAATAACCGTCGGCGTCAACCGTTCGTGTGCCTATCAGCTTGTCGTCATCGGTTATACTGTAATTGCCGAGGGACTCCACAAGCTCGCTCCAAAAGTCCTTTGCACCTTCGACAATGTCCGTCTCATTTATCGAACTGAATATGTCATGGAAAAAGCCAACGGCTTTATGAGCGGAGCAAGCGCTTATAGAAACGGCAATTACTGCGCACGTCATCATTATTAATAATATTTTTGATATTAGCAATCTAAACACCGCAGCATCACTCCTTTGCACCGCTTACTATTTTGTAGTAAGCATTGGACGTCAGCTTGTATACGATAAGATACAAAAGTGCAAAAATTGCAAAGCAGATAAGGTTGACAACCAAGAACAGTGAAACGCTGTTAAAGCTCATAACTGCAAGCATTTTCTGAACGATAGGGAAGGCAAAAGCCAAGTGACAGCCTGCAAACAAAAGAGGCAGGAAGAAAACAGTAAGCAGCTGCGAATTTATGCTCTTTTTGATCTCACGCTTAGTCATTCCGACCTTTTGCATTATATCAAACCTCGCCTGGTCCTCATAGCCCTCTGAGATTTGCTTGTAATAAATAATCAGAACAGCCGCCATAATAAATACTGCGCTCAGAAGTATTCCCAAGAAGAACAGTCCGCCGTAGATATCGACAAAATCGCTTTTACTTTCCGCTCTTGAAACAGCGGACATATATCGATAATTAAAATCCTCAGCCTTGCCTTGAGAGAGATCATATGCCTTTTGTGAGCAGAAAAGCCTTAGCCCTTCGCAAACCTTTTCCTGACCTGCGCTGTCAAGTCCCGTGTCGAAGGAGTAATTCCAAAATTTACTAAAAATATTTGATTCAACAGAGCCTATGCACGAATCTAAATCAGTAAGCACATCCTCAAGGCTCGGAACAATTATAGTTACAACAGGAACGGACATTGTTGCGACATCACCTATATTAAAGCAGTTGTCCACTCTGTCCTTGACCTTATAAGTCAGCCTTTTTGCAAGACAGACAGTGTCGCTGTTGCAGGCAGTTCTTGTGGTTGCCACTAAAACCTCGCCGTCCGAAAGCGAAGCATTGCTGCCGGTAAACGCATTGTAGTCGTCAACAGGCACGATTACAACCGAGCACGCATTTTTAGACAGACCTGAGTAATCGATATAGTTGTCAAACGACAAATCTCCGGTGTCGGGGTTAAAATATCCTGCTGTATTTGCCAAGCGATACTCGCGTTCGTTAACGAGCTCGCTGCCGGACGCCTTTGAAATCTCCTGAACTGCGCTCTTGATGTCTGGGATTGTCTCGTCGGATAAGTTTTCTATGTTGCGAAGATTCATGCTGAAGCATATTTCACCGGGGTATCTTACCTTAAGAGTATTGTCAATTCCGGCATACAGGCAGGTTGTTGATGATATCATAACCAAAACCATGGTTGACAGAATACATATTGACGCCAAGCCTGCGCCGTTTCTCTTCATTCTGAATACCATTGATGAAACTGATACAAAGTGATTCGACTTGTAATAGTAGCGCTTGTTCTTTTGAAGCAGCCTGCAAAGCATAACCGAGCCGGAGATCATCAACATATACGTCGCAATAATAACCATAATAACTGCGACAAAGAATAAAAGCATTGCCACAAGCGGGTTTTGAACCGTGACAGCGATATAATATGCTCCGCCTAAAATGAGTACGCCGAGTATGCCTAAAATGTAATTGGCTTTGGGAGCCTTTTCGCCTGAATTTTCAGAGCGCATAAGGGATATGGCACTTGAAAAGGTTATCTGGCGCATAGAGTTTAAGTATAAAAGCAGGAATATAACCGAAAAGAGTGCGACTGTTATCAGAATTGACTGAAAAGAGATTGAAAGACTGAATCCGACGTCCGCCTGCAAAATCTTCAAAAGCCCCAGCTCGGCAAGCTTTGAAAAGAGTATTCCCAAGCTAAGACCCATGACAAGAGATATAGCAGCAATTATTATTGTTTCCCAGAGCATAATAATTCCGAGATTTGCTTTTTTCATTCCCAAAATGTTATATAAGCCGAATTCCTTTTTTCGCCTTCTTATCAGGAATGAGTTTGTATAGAACAAAAATATAAGGGCAAATATTGCAATAACCCATCCGCCGAGCGTCATCGTCATCTCAATTGTTCGCTTGCTCATAGGAAGGCTTTCAAAGGCTTCGTTATTGCACATAAACGCTATGATGTAATACATCATAATCATTCCGACGCAGGTAAGAATGTATGGTATATACAGTCTTTTGTTTTTTCTTATGCCGTCGAAGGCGAGCTTTGGATATAAACTGAATTTCATGCTTCGTCCTCCTTAGTCAGCTAAAGACTGAGTGTTTGAAAGCATGGTGAGGGTATCGGAAATCTTTTGATACATCTCGCTGTCTGTGTCGATTCCACGGTACAGCTGATGATAAACCTCGCCGTCCTTAATGAACAAAACACGGTTTGCCGAGCTTGCGGCTTTAACGGAGTGAGTTACCATCAGCACAGTCTGACCGGAATTGTTTATCTTTGTGAACAGTCTCAGCAGCTCGTCGGAGGACCTTGAATCAAGAGCGCCTGTAGGCTCGTCGGCAAGGATAATCTTCGGGTCAATTATCAGCGCTCTTGCAACAGCGGCACGCTGCTTTTGTCCTCCGGACACCTCGTAGGGATATTTCTTTAAAAGCTCAGAAATGCCGAGCTTTTTGGTGACGTCTAAAAGCCTTTGGTGCATATCCTTATACGTCTTTCCGGCGAGGACGAGCGGAAGAAGGATGTTGTCCTCCAAGGTAAAGGTGTCTAAAAGGTTAAAATCCTGAAAAACAAAACCGAGATTGTCTCTTCTGAACTCGGCGATTTTTGATTCCGAGATTTTTGATATGTCCATTGAATCGAGTATAACCCTACCGCTTGTCGGCTTGTCGAGAGCCGCTAAAATGTTCAGCAGGGTAGTCTTGCCCGAACCGGACTCGCCCATTATGGCGACGTACTCTCCCTTTTCAACTGTGAAGCTGACGTTTTTAAGCGCCTCAACCTTGTTCGCACCCAAATGCGTCGTATAAACACGGCGAATGCCGGATACTTCTAAAATACTCATATCAATCTGCCTTTCTTAAATAGATTTCATGAGCTGATTATATCAAATGCTTAAAATGCTTCGCCATAGATTCGGCTTACATTTTAAGCATTAATTCTTACGTTTTTGTAATGTTCAAGTTCATTAGATACACAAAAGCAGCGCATATCTTTTACTCAACATTAAGCTCGTCCTGGCTCAAATCAATAATAAATACGCTTCCTTTGCCAAGCTCCGACTGTACGCTTATTGAAAATCCCAAATTGTCAATAATTCTTTTGCACAGGTACAGCCCCAATCCGCTTGAACCTTGAATGCTTCGACCGTTGCCGCCGGTATAGCTCATCTCAAAGATTCTCGGCAGGTCGCTTTGGTTGATTCCTGCTCCGGTGTCGGCAATGCAGAGCCTTCTTCCGTCCTTTAAATATATTTTGACGCTTCCTGCTTGAGTATACTTCAGTGCATTGGATAAAAGCTGCTCTATAACAAAGCCGAGCCACTTGCCGTCGGTTACAACCGTAAGCATGGTGGGTTCATATTCCAAAGCAATCCTTTTGAGAATAAACTCGTGTGCAAACCGTCTGACGGAGTGCCTTATAATCTCATCAACGTCCTGCGTTTTAAAAACGTAATCGGTTGATTCACTGTCAAGCCGCAAAAATGTCATGACCATATCTACATATTGCTCAATACGCAAAAGCTCACAGCTCAGCTTATGGGAAACTGCGCTGTCCGAAGCCACGAGGCTCAGCTTCATAGAAGCAATGGGGGTTTTTATCTGATGCGCCCAGACTGTATAGTATTCTATCATGCTTTTATACCTTAGGTCGCTGTCGGAGACAAGCTCGCTTATCTCATCTTTCAATGACGCTATGACAGCCTGATAGCCGATGTCATCAAGACTTGACGCACACGGCATTAAAGGCATCAGGGACGCTTTAAGCTTTGATGTCTCCATGAGCCTGCGGTATTTTTTCAGCGACTTCGCATAATCATACATAAATGCCGCCGCAATCACTGCCGCACACAAAATTATCGGGTATATAACAGCCGCCAACGGCAGTCGATACAGCCAAAATGAAAAAACAAACACCGCTGAGCAAGCCAAAAAGAACAGAATAATTCTGAGTCTATGCCGCAAATATATCATTAAAAAGCTCACAAGGCGTTCCTCCTATTCAACAATATACCCAACTCCGAACTTGGTTTGAATAAACCCGGTCAAGCCGGCTGAGTCAAGCTTTTTTCTCAATCGGTTTATGTTGACCGTCAGTGTATTTTCATCGACAAACTGGTCTGTTTCCCAAAGCCTTTGCATAAGCCTTTCACGGCTTACAACATGGCATTTGTTCTCCATAAGGGTCAAAAGGATTCGGTATTCGTTTTTAGACAGCGGTATCTTTTCACCGTTATAAGTAAGTGTGTTGTCACTGACGTTTAAAAACGCTCCCTTATGCTCAATAATCATCATATCAGAGCCGAAGTCATATGTCCGCCGTAAAAGTGCGGCGACCTTAGCCATTAAAACGCTCATGTCAAACGGCTTTGCGATAAAATCGTCTCTGCCCATGTTCATTGCCATAACTATGTTCATATTATCGGATGCGGACGAGACGAATATAATGGGCGTTTTAGAAAGCTTTCTTATCTCCTGACACCAATAGTATCCGTTGTAGAACGGAAGAGATATATCCATGAGTACAATGTGAGGCTCAAACGCCGTGAACTCAGCAGTGATGTTTTTAAAATCCTCGGCAACTTTCACCTGATAGCCCCAAGTCTGCGCCTGACGCTTAATCTCAGACGATATGCCGCCGTCATCCTCGACAAGATATATTTTGTACATTGTTGCGACCACTCCCTTTGTAATGAAGCTAAAAAAAGTATTGTTTTATGCTTGACAGGCGCACACGGTTTATACTGCTTTAGAGTTAACCTATAGGCTTTGTCTGTAAGCAAAGCGAAAATCAGCATCATCGGACTTCCCGTTTTTCAATTGAGATTATATCACGGGGGAGATAAAAAATCCATACAAAATGAGACGTCTTAATAAAAACGGCTCAAAAATTAATGTTTTGAAAATGATATATGCGGTAATAAAAACTTGAGAAATTGTGTGATACGCTTTTGGGTTCTTTACTTGGATGAGTGTAGGAATATTTTCGCTCTTTTATCTGTCCATTAATCTTGACAAGTTTCGATAAGAGCACAAAAGAAAAAAGCCTTGGCGGCTTTTTCTTTTGGTCGAGGTGACAGGACATCGACCAATACTTGGCGGTCGGACGCGCCAAGTCGGAAGCTTGCTTTTTTCGTATAGGAATGTTCGGCTATTTTTGCTCGTTTATGTCTGAGGATGGATTTCTGCCTTTTGTCGCAAGCTTCGGCAGCTTCTGCTCGCCTATCGCTTCCGACAATAAAAATAGACCCACAAGGGGTCCATTTTTATTGGTCGAGGTGACAGGACTCGAACCTGCGGCATCTTGGTCCCAAACCAAGCACTCTACCAAACTGAGTTACACCTCGAAATTCACAACGCTATAATTATATCTTGTAGGACGGCATTTGTCAAGCCGAAACGATCAAAAAATTCGTTCATGGAAATCATCTGTATATAATGTTAAGCAAGGCATTTTCTCAATGACAAATAAACGCCTAACCCGAAACAGCAGCAATCCATTGGACAAATCTTTAAAAGTTAAGGCTATTTTTGATTATTCTTCACACATTTATTGACTTGATGTATTATTAATGTTAAAATGTTCTTGGTTAATAACCAAAATAACATTAGGAGGAAAAAACATGAAGAAAATTTTATCAATCGCAGTTGCAATGATTATGGTTATGGCTCTCAGCGTCAGCGTTTTCGCTAATGTTGACCTTACCGGTGAGATTGGTACCGGACTCAACGAGAACTTCCAGGTAGCTATTCCTGAGGGTGTTGATGTTTCTGACGGTGCTACAGTTACTGTAAATGTTAAGGGAACAAGTGATAACACTGCTGTTAGATTCTATTTAACAGACTCTGCTGATGTTGCCCGTGTAACAGACGTTGCTGTTGTTGAAGTTGTTGACGGTGCTTTCGAAGCTACATTTGATTTGTACTGTGACCTCAGCGGCGCTTACGGCGGTTCTTCTGAGCCTTCTGTTTTGCAGGTAAAGGGTCCTGACTATGCAACTCCTCTTGCAAACACCACTTTTGAGGTTCTCGAAGTAGTTGCTGACGTTGCTGCTCCTGCTGAGACACCTGCTGAAACTCCGGCAGAGACTCCTGCAGAAATACCTGCTGAGACTCCCGCAGAGACAACTCCTGCTGCTCCTGCTAACACAGGTATCGTTTTAGCAGTTCTTCCTATGGCTGTAGCTGCTGCTGCAATCGCTGTTTCTAAGAAGAGATAATCTTTAAAATGAATAAGCAAAAAATGAACGCTCTGTTTTAGGGCGTTCATTTTTTGTGCAGTTGCCGACATTTAATAATGATAGTTTTTGCGTCAGCACTTTAACGCTGATAGGCAGTCACATTAATTATATGTATTTATAAAGCTTTACCGCCCGACGCACTGTCGAGCGGTAAAAACATCTATCCCCAAAGCGAATTTAAATACTTAACTCTGTCCTCGGTCCAGTCAAGTGTTGTTTTGGCACGAGAGGCTTTACTTGAACCGTTTTTATTGAAATCACTTGTGTAGGTATTTACAGTTCCTCTTACCGTTTCAATAGTCTCAAGGATGGCAGGATATCTTTCGTTCCACTTTTCCTTAACCAAATCCTTAAACCAATCGGCAGAGTACAGGAGTATCAGCCACGGATTGGAGCGGTCGCCCCAGTGCTCAACAAAGTAGCTGTCCTTGAAGTTGGCAGCGTATAAGCCGCCGTTTGACTTGGCACTGTAATCGGTGTACGCCCAGCTGAAGTCCCACGGACATACGCAGGTCAGTGTTTTATACTTCGATACGTTTCCGAAATCCACAGCAAAGAAGAAGCTTCCGCCGCCGACGTCTTGGTCGTTGACAATCTCGTAGGTGATATACATATCGACAAACGACTCAAGATCCAATACCTGTGAAACGCATTCATATGCGGATGCAAATTCGTCCTGCGCCAATGTCAGGGTAAAATCGTCGTTCAAACGGTAGAACTCACCGTATTTTATAGCCCTCAAGGGTATTTCGTAACACACTTCAAAGTATCTTTCAATGAACTTTAGCTGCTCGTCAGAGTAAATGTCATTTCTGACGGTGTAGTAATACTTTTTAGGGACTCTTGATTTTCCCGAGTCGTCCGTAATGGATTCCTTGTTGTAATTGAGCATGAAGCGCCAAGGCTCGGTGTAGGAATAGTTGTCAAGCTCGACAAAGTAGCCGATGTCTGTTCCGGTGTAGCCCTCTTCGCATTCGTTTATTGCAACACGATTGGGATTTTCCTGACTCTGCTCGCACAGCAAGTACAGCCCCTTATATTCCTCGTTGACATAAACCTGAACAAAGCGTGAGTCCGACGCATAGTATTTACCCTCGCTTATAGCTCTCGCCAGCTCGAATGCCAAATGATCTCTGACGCCTGTCTCATATGTTTTTAAAAGCACCCAGGATTTGCACCTTGCGTTATCATTTAAGCCCAAGACAGACTGCTTCTGTGTAAACTTAATTCTATACGGAGCGCCGTTTTTTTTCAGATCAGCCTCATTGCCGTAATATGCGCTGGCATTTCCTCGAACTCTTATTCCGGCTGAGGTTGCGTCCATTTTATACTCGTCCTCGCAGTTCATAATCTCTACAAGGCAGGATATATAGTTGTCACGGGAAAGGACTTCCTTTTTGTTTTCGGTTGAAACGTGTATGATGGGCAGGTCGCAGTCGGCGCATATTGAGTTATAATAGCTCTGCCTTGAGCTTCTTGAAAGACCGAATTTCGAGTAAAGCTCATCAGGGTCCTCTGTGTCAAAAACGATATCCGATTTGTAGTCGTCAATTATTTCGTTGTTTTCATTGGTTGCCTGAGTGACGGTCGGAATATCATGCGATGTGACGGGTGGATTTGTCACCGTGCCGGAGAAACTTACATCCGTTATACTCGGTGTGTCCGGCATTTCGTCTGTTGTTGTGCCGACAGTGGGCGTTTTATCCTCACGATGGCTGACAGTGTTCAGCGGAACATTATCATCAATTTCGGCTCCGGTTGACGTAATCGGATCGGATGAACCCGATGTATCTGTACCGCTTTGAGACGGCTGAGGCAGCTGCTCCTTTGCGCAGGCTGTGAACGACGCAGATGAGACTGCTAAGGCGCACAAAACAGCAATAAATCTTGAACTGTATTTCAATTCTTTTAACATTCCTTTCTTTCAAAAAAGACTGAAAGAATATCTTTTTTGTCTTGAGTCTTATATCTTTTAAACGATTAAGCATAAAAATGCTTTTTTGTATATGGCAATATAATGTAATGTCGGAAACGGCGGCTGTTGGCTTTTGCTACATTCTCATTAAAAACCGCCAATGAGAAAACGGCATACTTTAAATCAGTATAATAGCTGTTTACAGCTTGCTTATTGTTATTATATCATGGCACAAGTGCGTTTTCAAGACGCATTAGGTTACAGAATGATTAATTTTGTTGACAAAACTCTTAAGGTTGTATAATATAGTATAAGGTATTTCACGGGCAGATTTTGAACTTGGTTTTGCCGATTTATTTATAATCAGACGGCAATTTGAGGAGAATAAAATGAATGTAGCAATAATAACGGGTGCTTCGTCCGGCTTGGGAATTGAATACCTGAAGCAGGTTTCAACTAAGTATTCCGATTTAGATGAAATTTGGCTTGTTGCAAGGCGGCTTGACAGGCTCACTGAGCTTGCAAACGGAATTGCAGGAGTAAAGTGCGTTCCGGTCGCCTTGGATTTGGAAAAGGACGAGTCGTACATCGAGCTTGAAAACAGACTTAAAAGCTCAGACGCTTCAGTCAGGCTTTTGATCAACAACGCCGGCTTCGGCAAGCTGGCTGATGTTATTGACGCCGACGTCAGCAGTCAGACGTCTATGGTCGACCTAAACTGCAAGGGGCTGACAGGCGTTGCGGCGGTTTGCTTAAAGCATATGCGAGCCGGCTCGGCGATTTTAAACGTCGCTTCGATAGCGTCTTTTGCTCCTAATACAAGACTGACCGTTTATTCGTCGACAAAGGCATACGTTTTAAGCTTTACAAAGGGTCTGCATCAGGAGCTTAAGGGCAGGGGAATAAAGTGTATGTGCGTTTGCCCCGGACCTATGAGAACTGAGTTTTTAGAGGTCGCAAATATAGCTAAGGGTTCATCTAAGACCTTTGACACTCTGCCTTACTGCGATGCGTCAGAGGTCGCTGAAAAATCTTTAAAAGCACTTGAAAAGGGCAGATGTGTTTACACCAACAAGCTGTTTTATAAGTTTTACAGACTTGTCGCTAAGCTTCTGCCGCACAGCATTGTTATGAAGATGTCTAAAGCTTAAATTTCGGCTTGTATAATTGGTAGATTTGAATATGAAACAGTTTATAATAAATTCGAACGACAGCGGGCAAAGGGTGGACAAGTTCATAAAAAAGGCTGTTCCGAGACTTCCGCAGGCACTTTTATATAAATACATCAGGCTAAAGCGTATAAAGCTGAACGGCAAACGCTGCGAAATATCCGACCGTTTAACTGTCGGAGACGTCTTGGAGCTGTATATAAACGATGAATTTTTCGCTTCGGAACCGTCTGAAAACGATTTTCTCTCCGTAAGCGACAATATTGACGTTGTTTATGAGGACGATAACGTTTTGCTTGTAAATAAACCGTGCGGCTTGGTTGTTCATGAGGACGACGATAATTCCGTCGATACACTTATCAACAGGATTAAAAAGTACCTTTACCGAAAGGGCGAGTATATACCGGAAAACGAAAGCAGCTTCACCCCGTCCCTTTGCAATCGTCTGGACAGGAACACGCAGGGGATTGTTATATGCGCAAAAAACGCCGAGAGCTTGAGAACTTTGAATCTTGCTGTTAAGGAACGAACGATTCAAAAAAAGTACCTTTGTGTGACACTCGGAGAACCAAAACCCAAATCGGCTGTCATTGAGGCATATCACATAAAGGACGAGAAAAGCAACACGGTAAAAATATATTCAAATGAAGTGCCTATGTCAAAAAAGATTGTGACGGGGTACAGAGTGCTGAAAACTGTCGGTGATTTGACATTGTGCGAAATCGACCTTATTACCGGGCGAACTCATCAGATAAGAGCGCACATGGCGTTTATAGGCTGTCCGCTTTTGGGCGACGGTAAATACGGCGTAAACGAGATAAATCGCCGCTATAATGTTAAAACCCAGGCTCTGTGTGCCTATAAGCTCACATTTAACATGGGCGACGACTGCAAAAGCTTATCATATCTCAACGGCAAGACCTTTGAGATTAAGGATATATGGTTTGTGAAAAAATATTTTAATTAAGAAGTAAAGCCTTGAGCAGTAATTATGCTCAAGCGCAAATATAAGAAAGGAACGGTAGTAAATATGGAGCTTACTTATGCAACAAAGGGCACCTGCTCAAGACAGATTAACATCAGCGTGGAGGACGGAATTATAAAGGAAGTGTCCTTCATAGGCGGCTGCAACGGCAATCTCAAGGGAATATCAGCTCTTGTTAAGGGAATGAAGGTCGAGGAAGCTATTGAAAAGCTCGAAGGCATACGCTGCGGCTTTAAGCCGACATCCTGCCCCGACCAGCTGGCTCAGGCGCTTAAATCTTTAGTTTGATTTCGGAGGAATTATTATGAAAGTGACGTCTGCATATGCCAATAAGCTTTTAAGGCAGCTTAACGACGACAAGGCGTATTGGCTGGAAATTGAAAACACCTGCTCGACATACGTTGCGGCAAACGGCGAGGAAGCTGTTATTCCCGAGTATGACTATTTAAAGGTTTCAAAGACAATTTCCGAAATTGACGAAAAGATTCTTAAAATCAAGCACGCAATAAATGTTTATAACGCATCGACCGTTATGACGCTCAAAAGCGGTGCTGTTATGACAATCGACCAAGCACTTGTTGCAATGGCTCAGCTGAGTTCAAGAAAGCTGACGTTGGACTGCATGAGAAAGCGTCAGCCGAAGCAGAGAAGCCGTGATAACTATGCAAGACCGAATAATGTCATCGAGTTTACCTATATAAACTACGACCTTGAGCTTGTTAAAGCCGATTACGAGAGGATTTCCGAGGAAATAATGGATATTCAGATGCAGCTTGATAAGCTCAACCAAACCGTTGAATTTGATATCGATTTATAAAATTGATTTCCCGACAGAAAAAAACCTTTGCATTTTTGCAGACTATGCTTGAAAATCGTGCGTCATTGTTTTATTGTAGAAGTTCGATGGTTATTATCTTATTATTTATTTTGATAGTGTTAAGCGTTTAGAGATCATGATTAATCCGTGTGATTATATATTTTTTCTGTTAAAAACTTTTTGCCGTCTGATGAAGTATAGGGTTACAGTCTGACGGCGTCTTTTTTAGTTTTAATGCAGCCTTAATCGGGCTGGGGATAAAGTTAGGAGAATGCGAATTGAACCATTCACAAACTGCATATGACAACTTCATGTCGGGCTGCAACTGCTCTCAGGCAGTTTTCTCGGCTTTTTCGGATATTACGGGAATAGACCCCGAGCTGTCGCTTAAAATGTCGTCGTCCTTCGGAGGAGGAATGGGCAGACTGCGTGAGGTCTGCGGAGCTTTCAGTGGGATATTAATGGTTTTGGGCTGCCTTTACGGTTATTCCGATGTTAAAAACCCGGAGCTTAAGTCGGAGCACTACAGACGTGTTCAGGAGCTTGCCGAAGAGTTTAAAAAAAGAACCGGCTCGCTTATATGTCGTGAGCATTTGGGACTAACCGGGGCTTCAACACCCGATTCTCCGGTGCGAACGGCGGAATTTTATAAAACACGTCCCTGCGCCAAGCTTATTCAAACAGCAGCTGAAATAATGGACGAATATATTTTGAACCATCCTTATGACTGATACAGAAAGATTCAGCGAGCTGCTGAAATTGCCGCCTGAAAGTATGTCGGTTCAGTCAGGCGTGGGAACGCTCTCGGAAAAGTATCTTCATGCGCTGCTCAAAAACTTTTTTGAGCCGGATAAAAGCTGTCATGAAGTAAAGGTCGGCAGGTTTACAGCTGATATTCTGCACAGCGATAACAGCATTACCGAAATACAAACACGCTCGCTTAATAAGCTTCGTGAAAAGCTGGAGTATTATCTGCTTGAGGGACACAAGGTGCGTGTCGTTTATCCCGTTCCGCACAGGAAATGGCTTATCTGGCTCGACCCCGAAACAGGCGAGACAACGTCAAAGCGCCGCTCTGCAAAGGTGGGTACAATTTATGATTCACTTTGGGAGCTGTATAAAATCAAGTACTTTTTGGATTGGGACAACTTTAGCATTTGTCTGGCATTAATAGATGTTGAGGATATTAAAAATCTCGACGGCTACGGTCCGAAACGCAAGCGCCGTGCAACAAGATACGATAGAATTCCTATAGCACTTCATGATATGATAACGCTTTGCTCGCCGAAAGACTATTCCGCATTCCTTCCCGACGGACTGCCGAAGACCTTTACATCCAGTGAGTTCGCAAGGCTGGCTAAAATACCGATAGACACTGCCTACACTGCTATTAACATCCTGACGTACTTAGAGCTTGTAAACCCAATAGGAAAACGCGGCAGAATGAAGCTTTATGAGATTGTGTGAGTACCGCAAAGATGTAAATCTATATAGATTGAGATGATTTGAGTGAAGATAAAAGTTCGTGAAACGGATTATGAAAAAGTAATTTCTTTGCCTGCCGAAAAGCGCTTGAAGCCTAAAAGACCGTCGGTAATATTTCGTACGCTCCTGAAGCTTTTGTCGGCAGGGGACTTAAAGGCGACTGACTTTACATATCAAAATATAGGAATGGAGCGTTTGGGCAGGTACGAGCCCTGCCTTATACTTATGAACCATTCAAGCTTTATTGATTTAAAGATAGCGTCCACCGTTTTGTACCCGAAGCCGTTTAACATCATTTGCACTGAGGACGGCTTTGTCGGAAAAGGGTGGCTTATGCGTCAGCTGGGATGTATACCGACCAAAAAATTCGTCACGGATTCAAGGCTTGTTTTTGAAATGAAATATGCACTCAAGACACTCAAAAGCTCAATTTTGATGTACCCTGAGGCGAGCTATTCCTTTGACGGGACTAAAACTCCGCTTCCTTCGAGCCTCGGCAAGTGCATCAAGCTTCTCGGCGTGCCTGTAGTTATGATAAAAACCTACGGCGCATTTTCAAGAGATCCTCTGTATAATAGCTTACAGCTTAGAAAGGTCAAAGTATCTGCAGATATTATCTATCTTTTGTCGCCCGATGAAATAAATGCTAAGTCGGCAGATGATATTAATGCTGTACTTGACAATGCCTTTACAGTCGACAGCTTTAAATGGCAGCAGGAGAACGCCGTTAAAATCGACGAGCCTTTCAGAGCGGAAGGATTAAACAGAGTTTTATATAAGTGTCCGCACTGCTTGACGGAGGGGAAGATGCAGGTGAACGGAACGTCTGTTTGCTGCATGAACTGCGGAAAAGAATATGAGCTGACAGAGTACGGTTATATGAGGGCAAAGAGCGGCGAGACGGAGTTTTGCCACATTCCCGATTGGTACAGCTGGGAGCGTGAGTGCGTCAGAAATGAAATTATATCCGGCGAATACAGCTTGGATGTCGATGTAGACATAATGATGATGGTGAACACAAAATGCGTTTATAAAGTGGGCTCCGGCAGGCTTACTCATGGCCGTGAAGGCTTTTCCCTTGTCGGATGTGACGACAGGCTCAGCTATCGCCAAAAGCCGACAGCTTCCTACAGCCTTTATTCCGATTACTTCTGGTATGAGATAGGGGATATGATTTGCATCGGCGATAAGGATAAATCCTATTATTGCTTCCCGAAGACTGCGTGTGACATAGTTGCCAAAACAAGACTTGCCGCAGAGGAAATGTATAAGCTCGAAAAAGCTAAAATCAGAGGAAATAAAGCCTTGACGGCAAAATAATATAGAACTGACAGCACAGAGCCGACGGGGCGCAATGCTTCTCGTCGGCTCTGTAAAGCTATACTTTTATCTTAATGTTTTCTCCGTCACTTGTATTGACCTCCACCAGAGTCCAGCTCGGGTGGTATTTTTTATATATCCTCATTGATTTCTTAGCGGCACTGTAACAAGATATAACAGCTGAAGTCGGTATTTCAATGTCAACGTTAATATTCTTTAAGTATAGAAGCAAAAAACGAATCCCTAAGCGGTTGAAAACAAGCGCATTGGGCAGCGGAATGTTCAGATTCGTCTCATTGGTTTTAACTGTAATCCTCATAGACCTCTCCGATTATTCAACATAGATTTTTATAGTGTTACCCTCCGACTCTATGTCTATAATGTTGCCCACAACGCCCTGAGCTACTAAATCCATAATCTTATTGAGATCGACGCTTTTGAGTGCGTCATTTCCTGATATCTGCGGCATTGCCAAGCCTATCTCTGCTGCCATTTTAATAAGAGGCATGGGCAGATTTATTCTCACCTTGTCTGCATTGCTTGATATTACGTCTATTTTCAGCGTCATGGTGTTTATGTCCCTGCGATTTTCAAGCGGAACAAGCTGAGTTATCGGCTCCGATTTGCCTGAAAGAAGCTCGTCAACCGAGACGCCCAGTATCCTTGCCAGCTCGGGCAGAAGACTTATGTCGGGGCAGGTTTGATCGTTTTCCCACTTGCTCACAGCCTGAGGACTGACATTGAGCATCTGCGCTAAATCGTCCTGCTTAAGTTCCTTGCTTTTTCTTAAATCAGCTATTCTTTTTCCTAATGTATTATCCATGATTAAACTTTCCTTTCATGCTTTTCGTACTGTCCGACAGATTGAATCAGACTTGATTTGTATTCAAATGCGATTATGAGCATTGCTCTAAGTTTCCTTCAGGGAAACGCTGATTACGGCGAAACGTAATAATCGGCGGTTCCCTTGTTCAGCTGATGATTAAAGTATACCATGTCTATTCGAAAAAATGAATGGCTTAAAGGTTGATTACAGCGAAAATCACACAACCAAATGTTGTTTTTTCACTCAACGTGTTGTTTTTCCACTCAACCAACAGTTAAGTAAGCGGCAATACCGATTGCAAAAGAGCAAAGAAGCTGAAAACCATTGAGACCGGCGTGAAGAATTTTTTTATTAAATGATTAATTTCCGCTTGACAACGTAACAATGTTATGTTACACTGATGTTGCAACGTAACAATGTTACAACGCTGCATACAGGCAGGAGGTGTTGGATTGTCGAATTTGATATCGAAAAAGGAGCTTCTTGAGAGGTACAAGATTTCCTACGGTACGCTTTACCGATGGAAGCGAATGGGGCTTATTCCCGATGACTGGCTTGTAAAGAAGTCGACGTTTACAGGGCAGGAGACTTTTTTCGATGAAGTGCAAATCTGCGAAAGGGTAGAAGCTATAATCGCAAAAAAGGACAGTATGCCGCTTGAAGAGATTGCCGCCGAGCTTCTTCAAAAGAATAAGTCGGAACCGAAGCTGACAGTCGAAACTAAGTATTGGACCAAAGAAGTCAGCTTATCGGATGTCATAAGCGTCAAGGTCATGTTTAACGGAAAAGAGACAGTGATAATGCTGCCTAAGGAGGAAGATTATAATGAGTGATAATTTGAGAGATTTGAGTTTTTCGGGAGCAGGAAGCTCTGGCGGAGGAGAATATAGGAATGTAAAAATCAGCGGTGCGGGACATATCAACGGCGATATAAAATGTCAAAGCATAGCTTGCTCGGGTGCTACTACCGTGTGCGGAAATGTAGAATGTGCAAACGAAATCAAAATATCGGGAGCGTCGAAGTTTGAGGGAGACGTCACTTGTAAGTCGTTTTCGTGTTCAGGCAGTACAAAGCTGAAGTCTTTAAAGACCGAGAATGCTTCGGCGTCCGGAAGCTTGGAGTGCATGGGAGATATTTCCGCTGTAAATATCAGCGGTTCAGGCGCGGTAGCTGCACAATCAATCTCCGGCGAGACTGTTAAGCTGAGCGGAAGCGTTAAGGTCAAGGGACTTTTGAGCGGCGACAGAATAGAGATTAAATATGCCGACAGGCTTGATATAAAGGAAATCGGCGGAGGCTATTTAAAGATTGAACCCGGTCTCGGCGTTCACAGGTTGGGCAGCCTGCTGTTCGGCAAAAATGCGAAGCATTTAGAAATCGGTTCAATTGAATGCGATGATGTTGATATAATCGGCTGTAAGGTCGATTCTGTTAAGGGCGCAAGGATTGTTATAGGCGAGGGATGCCGTGTCGAAAGAGCTGAGTATTCGCAAAGCTTAGAGGTTCATGAATCCGCATATGTAGGCGAGAGGGTTAAGGCTTAATATTCTCATTGCGTTTGCACATCTTAAAGTATAGAAAAGATCTCCTGAAATCTTCATGATTTGACGGAGATTTTTTTACCAAAAAATTTTAAAAAAGTGCTTGACAAATAAAAGCTTTGGTGCTATACTGTGTTAAACCGTTGAGGAAGAGTGAGTAAGCTTCATCAATTATACTTCAGAGAGCCGCTGTTTGGTGAGAAGCGGTGTGTAATGTGCAGCTGAATGGACTTCTAAGGGCAATCGGAACGAAATAATTCGCAGAGTTATTTTTAGTATGTGCGACGGAGTAAGCCCTCCGTGAAAAAAGCTGTCGTATTGTGATGTACGAATCAAGTGGACGATTATTTATCGTCAAGCAGGGTGGCACCGCAGGAATTTTATCCTGTCCCGGCAGTAAAGCTTTGGGACAGGTTTTTTATTTATACCGTCCCTGAATAATGAAAGGAGACATCTACTATGTCAAACGAAAAAATCCCCTACAAAATTTATCTTGAAGAAAGTGAAATGCCCAAGGCATGGTACAATTTAAGAGCAGATATGATAAACAAGCCGGCTCCGCTTCTGAACCCCGGAACACTCAAGCCGATGACCGCCGAGGAGCTTTCAGGCGTATTCTGCGAGGAGCTTGTGGCTCAGGAACTTGATGATACCACCAAGTTCTTTGAGATTCCACAGGAAATAAGAGATTTCTATAAGATGTACCGTCCGTCTCCGCTTGTCAGAGCATACTGCCTTGAAAAAGCATTGGGAACACCTGCTAAGATTTATTACAAATTCGAGGGCAACAACACCAGCGGAAGCCATAAGCTCAACTCAGCTATCGCTCAGGCTTACTACGCTAAAAAGCAGGGCTTAAAGGGCGTCACCACAGAAACAGGAGCAGGACAGTGGGGAACCGCTTTGTCAATGGCTTGCGCATACTTGGGTCTTGACTGCAAGGTATATATGGTTAAGTGCTCATATGAGCAAAAGCCTTTCAGAAGAGAGGTCATGAGAGTATACGGCGCATCCGTTACACCTTCTCCTTCAATGGAAACAGAGGTAGGAAAGAAGATTTTAGCTGAGCATCCCGGAACAACAGGAAGCCTTGGCTGCGCTATTTCTGAAGCAGTTGAAAAGGCTGTAACAAGCGAAGGCTACCGTTATGTTTTGGGAAGCGTTTTGAATCAGGTACTCTTGCATCAGTCGGTTATAGGTCTTGAAGCAAAGGCAGCTATGGACAAATACGGCATAAAGCCTGATATCATCATCGGCTGTGCAGGCGGCGGTTCAAATCTCGGAGGACTTATCGCTCCGTTCATGGGCGAAAAGCTCAGAGGCGAGGCTGATTATAAGTTTATCGCTGTAGAGCCGGCATCCTGCCCGAGCTTGACAAGAGGAACATATGCGTACGACTTCTGCGATACAGGCGCTGTATGTCCCTTGGCTAAGATGTATACCCTCGGCTCTAACTTCATCCCCTCCGCTAACCACGCAGGAGGTCTTAGATACCACGGCATGAGCTCAACACTTTCTCAGCTCTATGACGACGGCTTGATGGAAGCCACATCCGTTAAGCAGACAGACGTTTTTGAAGCTGCAGAGCAGTTTGCAAGAGTTGAAGGTATTCTTCCCGCACCGGAGTCCAGCCACGCTATAAGAGTTGCCATAGACGAAGCAATCAAGTGCCGTGAGACAGGCGAAGAAAAGACTATTCTCTTCGGACTTACGGGAACTGGCTACTTCGATATGGTAGCATACGAAAAGTTCCACGACGGTAAGATGAGCGACTACATCCCCGCCGACGAGGAAATCGCAGCAAACATCGCTAAGCTTCCGAAGGTTGAAGCCTGATTGATACTCTGACGCAATTTGGTTCTGTACACAAAAGTTAATATCCGTCCGACCGGCACTTTACAGCTTTACGTGAAGTGCCGGTTTATATTTAACGATAATTTTTTATCGTTAATCGATAATCAGTTATTGACAAACGATAATTGGCGTGCTATAATACAGTCAAGATCTTAAAAAACTCGTTTCAGCCGGCGGAAAAAGTAAAACAATAAAATTTAAATGGGGGAATTATTTATGGAACAGACAAAGAGACAGGAAGCGTTATTCAAGGTCGGAATGGTCATTTCTAAGATAGGAGAGGTTGTGCATTGGATCGGCGTTGTGTCAATGATTGTAGTGCTGGTAATGTGCATTTTTGCAAGCTCGAGCTTTTTAGGCTTTATCGATGAAAGTATGCTTTTTGATGCTAACGGCGGAACAACGATTGAAGCCTATGGCTTTCAGCTGGATTGCGCTGATAAAGACGGTAATGTAAACGTAAAAGCGATAGCTGTTTTTTCAGTTGCTGCATTTATATCCTTGGGACTTATGGCAATGGTGTTCAGAAATATTTATTTAGTTTTGAAGAGCATTATCGGTAAAAACGGTGTAAAATCATCGCCATTCGCCAAGGACAATGTTCGAATGATTAGGGAAATCGGTATATTCTCAATTAGCCTGCCTATCATCGGTCTGATTATGCAATGCGTAGCGATTCTTATACTTGGATGGGAAAATGTTGAGGCGGCAGTATCCCTTGATGGCTTTATTGTCGGCATTATCGGTCTTTGCCTGACTCAGATATTTGCCTACGGCGCATCGCTGCAGTCCGATGTCGATGGTTTGGTTTGATGTGAGGCGTTTGCTGATACTATTTGAAAGGAAAGCTAATATGTATGGGTAAAATAGTTTTTAAGCTCGACAAAATGATGGTCGAGAGAAAGATATCATTAAATGAACTGGCTGAGAAGGTCGGGATATCAAACGTCAACCTCTCAAAAATTAAAAACAACAAGGTCACAGCCGTTAGATTTTCAACTCTTGCAGCTATATGCGAAGCATTGGAGTGTAGGATAGAAGATGTCTTGGAGTATCAGGCATAGTATCTGATTGCGATAAGCTCAGTTTAAGATAATACAAATTTCACTCCGCACTATGTTGTCCGTAATCGGCAGCAACGTGCGGATTTTTTGTGCGGTTTTGAAGCACCGATATTGACGGCAGTAATCTGTATAGACAAAATAAGCTTTGATATGGTCAAAAATTTCAATGTATTTGTAAAAATATTAAAACATCTTGACTTGCTTGTCATGTTTTTTTATAATAATTATACAAATATTTAAGTGAAAGTGAGAATTATATGAAGCTGAAAAGATTTATAAGCTTGCTGTTGGCTGCGGTTATGACTGTATGCATACTGCCGACTTCTGCTTTTGCGGCAACAAAGTCAACTGCGAAAGCTAAAGAGCCAACACTCAGACGACCTGTTTCACCTGAGCAGCCGATGTGGATTGTACATATCGACACATGGAACTATGCCGACCCGGCAAAGATAATTGACCTTATTCCCGAGGACATTTTGCCGTATGTTGTTTTCAATATTTCCATGTCTATTAACTATGACCACGACACTCATACATGGGGCATGGTAAACGACGGTTATGAGCTGGCTAAGTCATGGCTGAGAACCTGCGCCGAAAAGAACGTGTGGGCGTTAATTCAGCCTGCAAGCGGCGGACAGTGCCACTTCCCTGACTACTATGAGCCGAACACAGACCTTGAAAACACCCTTTTCGGTGAGTTTTTCAGGGACTATCCCAACTTTTTGGGCTTTAACTACTGCGAACAGTTCTGGGGCTTTGACCAAAAGGATTTTCCGACAACCTATAAACAAAGATATCAGCATTTTGCCAACCTTTTAAAGCTGACTCATAAGTACGGCGGATATTTGGTTGTCAGCTGGTGCGGAAACCAGTGGGGTCAGGCGCTCAATCCTATTGCAATGCTTAAGCAGGTTCCTGAGTTTGAGAAGGCATGCCTTGATTACACCGAAAACTATATTCTTTGCGAAAAGCACACTCAGGTCGGATATTTGCAGGACGTTGAAAGTCAGGTCTTGGGAGCATACCTTTCCGGATATGCAGGACAGGCAGGCTTAAGGTACGACTCAACCGGCTGGACTGACGAAAACGGAGATCACGACAAGAACTACACCCTTGCAACCGGCATAGCGCCTCATATTGAACGTCTTATGCAGTGCGGCTTTACCGTTATAGACGGTCCTGAGCTCATCTGGAACGACGACTTCAACGAGAATTGGAAGAAAACAGACAGTCAGGGCTATACCTATAGAAGCTGGAAGATGACCGATCAGTTCCAGAATATTTCTATAGACATATTCAGAAAGCTTATTGACGGGACGATAAGAATTCCCAGCCGTGAAGAGGTTATTGAAAGAACAAAGGTAGTTATTATTCAGGACAATAAATATGCCTCTGACGACGGAAAGTATTGCTCTCCTGTGACCTTATTTGAAGGACTTTACAGAATGGACGACGACGGCAACCTGAGGGATAACCACAACTTCTTCAAGAAGACAGGACGCTATCCCACAATTCCGACGGTTTATAATCTCGCAGACGATGCGGCAAAATCGTTTGAATATCAGGTCAACTATACAAAATACGCTTCCCGTTGGGGCAGAGTTGAGAAGAAGGTTGCAGAGTTTAACAAAATTTTTGAAAAAGAATACGCAGGAAATATGTATGTTCGCAGCTCCGAAAATGCGTGGACTGTATATAATCCGTTCAAATCAGGCAAGGCTGCAACTGCAAGAGTTAATTTCAGATACAATACCGCAGATTACTTCGAGATGTCGCTTTCAAGGTACTCCGGCGGCGTTGTAACCGAGTATTCGGATTCACTCAAATTCTATCTGAATAACTACGACAACAAGCTTTCCAAGTCTACAGATTTAAAGACTGACCTTATTAAGATTTACGGCTGTACAGAAGAGCCAAAGGTTACATATAAGGACAGGGGAGTAAGCCAGGCAAAGAGCAAGGTAACGACTTTGTGGAAGGACGGTGTGCTGACTGTAAAGGTACAGCACAACGGTCCTGTTGATATAACCGTGACAAATGCCAAGGGCAAAAACACAGACAGGCTTACAAAGTACAAAAAGTCAGGAATAACAGCCCCTGCAAGACCTCCGATATACGCAGGACCTTATCAGTACGAAGCAGAGCACTTTGATATTAAAAACTGCAATAAGTATGTCGAAAACGGCTGTCGCACAGGAGTTGACAATTTCCAAGGTCAGGGATATCTGATATTCGGAAAGAAGAGCGGAGCGTCGGTTCGAGATACTGTCACAGCGCTCAAATCCGGTGAGTACACCTTTACACTCAGGTATGCGGCGGCGAAAGCCGATATATCAGGTCTTGCTTTGTACGTCAACGGTCAGAAGGTAAAAACTCTGAGTCTGAAGAAGACAGGTTCAACAAGCAAGTGGGGAACGGTATCTGCAAAGATTAAGCTCAATAAGGGTGAAAACAAGATTGAGCTTAAAGCTGATTCAACACTTGCAGATGAGCTTTATATTGATAACTTCGTTATCTCATAATACGCTTTGAGGAGAAATTAATGAAAAATTTTAAGAAGGCCGTTTGTGCATTGATGGCTGTATTAATGCTTATAACGTGCTGTGCCTGCGGTCAGTCGCCGACGGTTGAAAGAACGGTCAGTGTCTGTGAGCCGAACGGCGAATTGAGACGTCCTATTTCCACAGAGCAGCCGATGTGGATTGTTCATATTGACTCGTGGAACAATGCCGACCCCGAAAAGATAATAGATTTAATCCCCGAGGACATTTTGCCGTATGTTGTATTCAACATTTCTCTTTCAATAAGCTGGGACAGCGACACAAAAACATGGGGACTTGTCAACGACGGTTATGAGTGCGCAAAATCATGGCTCAGAACCTGTGCTGAGAAAAACGTTTGGGCAATGATTCAGCCTGCCAGCGGCGGACAGTGCCATTTCCCGGATTATGTAGAACCCTCAGATATGAAGGACACAATTTTTGAAGAATTCTTCAGGGATTATCCGAACTTTTTGGGCTTTAACTACTGCGAACAGTTCTGGGGCTTCGACCAGGAGGACTTCCCGACAACCTACATCGAAAGATATAAGCATTTTACCAATCTTTTAAAGCTAACTCATGACTACGGCGGATATCTGGTTGTCAGCTGGTGCGGAAATCAGTGGGGTCAGGCGCTCAATCCTATTGCAATGCTTAAGCAGGTGCCGGAATTTGAGCAGGCTTGCCTTGACTATACCGAAAACTACATTCTGTGTGAAAAGCACACTCAGGTAGGCTATTTGCACGATGTTGAAAGTCAGGTTTTAGGCGCATATCTTTCGGGCTATTCAGGTCAGGCAGGTCTTAGATACGACGGCTCCGGCTGGACAGGACCCGACGGTCAGACAAATACAAAGTTTACAATGGCAACCGGCGTTGCTATCCACCTTGAAAGACTGATGCAGCAGGGCTATACTGTTATAGACGGTCCTGAGCTTATCTGGACCGAATGCTTCAGAGAGACGTCTGCCGAGAGAACCGAGCAGGGCTACAGCTCGAGAAAGTGGGAGATGTATGATCAGTTCCAAAATGTTATGATAGATATCTTCAGAAAGGTTTTGGACGGCACGATAAGAATACCCACCCGTGAAGAGGTAATAAATAACACTAAAGCGGTTATAATTCAGGACGTCGATAAGGGCGACGATGACGCTAAATACTGCTCGCCGAAGACCCTGTTCAACGGGCTGTATAAGATGGATAACGACGGTATGCTCCGTGACAACAGAAACTTCTTCAAGAAGTCAGGAAGATATCCGACTATACCAACCGTATATGCTCTTGCAGACGATACCGCAAAGGGCTTTGAAATTCAGATTAACTCAAGTGAGTATAACAAGCGCTGGGGCAAGGAGGAGAATAAGCTCGCCGAGCTGAATGAGCTGTTCCCCGAGGAATACACAGGCGACATTTACGCTCGAAGGAGCGACAACACATGGACTGTGTACAATCCGTACAAGTCCGGACAGTCTGCCGAGGGCGTTATTCCGTTCAAATATAATACCGCTGATAAGGTGGAGCTGACATTGTCGCAGTATTCCGGCGGAATTATAAGCGAGTATGCCGATTCGCTCAAGATATACCTAAACAACTATGATAACGAGCTTTTGAGCGCATTTAAGCTCAAGACTGACGTTATAAAGGTTTATGGCTGTACAGAAGAACCGACTCTTACCTATAACGACAGGGGAGTGTCACAGGTAAAAAGCAAGGTCAATACAAGCTGGGAGGGCGGCGTGTTCACAGCTACGATTGAACACAACGGACCTATCGATATCGAGATATCGGCAAAGGGCACAGAATCAGGACGTCTCACTGAATACAAAACGGCGACACTTGTTGAGCCGAAAAGACCTCCCGTTTACCATGGTCCTCATCAGTATGAGGCAGAAAACTTTGACAGCATCAGCATACAGAAGAACCTTCCCAACGGCTGCCGCAGCGGTGTTGACGGCTTTAAGGGTCAGGGCTACATGATATTCGGCAGCAAGGAAGACGCCGCAGTATTAGACCATGTAAGTGTCTTGGAGGACGGTAAGTATACTCTTACCCTGAGATATTCTTCTCCGGATGCGTCAATTTCAAAGCTGAATCTTTATGTAAACGGCAAAAAGGTTTCCTCTCTGAGCCTTGGCAAGACCTCATCGGCAAGCGATTGGCAGGAATACACAATTGAAGTTAAGCTCAATAAGGGCGATAATACCGTTGAGCTTAAAGCGACAGGTGAGCTTCAGGGTGCACTTTATCTTGATTGTATGATTATATCATAAGGGCGAAGAGCGATGATTTAATTGTGCATCGTTTTCGGCTGCCGCTTCAGCGGCGAGAAAAGCAGCGTGTTAAATCAATATAACAGTAAACGTATAAGCATAGATTCGGAGCGCAAGCTTTGAATCTATGCTGTTTTCGTTATTTTTTATATCATAAAAGCGACGTGCTATGATATAGAAAACGTGCGAATTGAACAGTTCAAACTACGAATGCAGATACTTGCAGAATATGTTACTGTATGCGCAGATTGTGTTATTGCATTGTGACTAAATTTGATGTACATTATAATTGGATAGTAGGAAAATGAATTTGCGAATAAGCTCAAGCGTTTTCTATACAAATCCAAATACCGGTGCTTTGAGCTGCAAAAGCTCAATTTCACTCAAGAGAAAGAAGGATAATTATGTCGAAGAGAATCATCGCAATCATCTTGGCTGTTCTAATTCTGACTGCACTGGTCGGATGCGGCGGCAAAAAACGTCAAATCGTTCAGCTTACGCTGTCAACCGAGGACTCAGAGGCTATCCTTAACGCAGCAGGCATAATGCTGCCTGATGTTGAGACGACTGCTGCTGCCGGAACCACCATCAAATATCACCATTACATTGACAGCTTTCACAATTATTCTGAAGACGAGATTCTTCATACAGGCTATTGGACCTTCAAAAATAAATATAACTGTGAAGTAGAATGGATTGAAACGACTTGGTCTGACCAATCTTCCGACCTTGCCAATCTGATTTTGTCATCAAATCCTCCGGACTTCACAAAAGCATGGGAGACATCCTTCCCATATCCGTATATCAATCGACTCTATGCACCGGCAGGGGATTATATTGACTATAACGACCCTCTTTGGGCAGGAATGAAGTACTATTCGGATACCTATTTTACTGTAGGCGATAAGGCATTCTTCTTCCTTACCGATGTTCAGAACAACAGTCTCATGCTTTATAACCGCAGGATTTTCACTGAATACGGTTTTGATGATCCTGCCGAGCTTTATTACAACAACGAATGGACATGGGATGTTATGCTCGACATGGCAATGGACTTTTCCGATTCTGATGAAGGACGATATGCCTTTAACGGATGGCATACCGATTCAACCTTCTTAAGCTCTACCGGCACCTTCCCTGTACTTCTCGACCCTGAGTCGGGAACATTCTATTCAAATATCGACGACCCGAGGCTGGAACGTGCTGCTCAGGTATTGATGGACATCAATAAAAACGACTTGGGATTCCCTCATTGGAACAACGGCTGGGCATTAAACTACGGCAATGAAGGCGGCGGAATGAGAGAAGGAATGACGCTTTTTGCAATGGGTCCCTCCTATATTCTTGATGAGATTATTTCTAAGGAAGAGGAAGAGATGCGCTTCGGTTCTATGGATGACGGCGAAGTTATGGTTGTTCCGCTGCCCAGAGATCCGAATGGCGACGGCGAGTATTACATAGATTCAATGCCTGTCGGATACTGTCTTATCAAGGACGCAAATAACCCCGAGGGCGTAGCACTTTTAGCCTCCTGCGAGCGCTTTAAGGTTGTCGACCCCACTGTTATAAGAATAGATGAGCGACAGAAGATGGAGGTATTGGGCTGGTCGGAGGAAATGCTGACTATGTGGAACCATATGTATGATGTAGCAAATTCGCATAATACAATCGTTCAGTACAGCGGCCTTGATAAGGTTTCCAAGTATTACGGCGACATGATAAGCTTTAATAACTGGAAAAATCCGAGCACATGGGCAGAGCTGAAGGAGAAAAACAGAGACGCTTTAGACTTCTCTTTAAGCGAGCTGAATGCGGAAATGGAAGCATACGCATCGGAGATTGAATAGCTTTCGGTATAAATTAATAAAATCTAATATTTTGCAACGCACTTTTTTTGAAATCATGTCTTATTGATTTCACCTTGAAGTGATAGCAGAATCTGCTGCGGCAGACGAATTAATCAGCCACAAAATCTCATTAATGCGGATTTTGCGGCTGATTTTTTCGGTGATTATACGATAATCGGCATAGCAGCAAATTGTGCCTGCACTTGCCTTAATATTTTT
>DKWG01000023.1:2183-14860 GCA_002491605.1 Ruminococcus sp. UBA7158 | reverse complement strand
TTTAGCACATACATTTTTAAAATAATTTTCGAGTTTTTTTAATTATTTTTATATTGAATTTTAAGGAAACGTTTGAAAATAAATATCCACTGCAAAACCCAAAAACATACTGATTTTTTTTGACAAAATGACGAATTTTAATTTTTTGCTTGAATTGCAGCTGATTAATTGTTATATTGATAATGAGGTTTTTTGGCTCTATGTCAGTTTGACTTTGTGATGAGTACAATTCTGATTGAACAATGAGTTAGGAAATCTGCACATGTCCGCATACGTTTGGCTGGCTTTTTGTCAGCTTGGATTTTGTTGAAAGGTACGATAAAAATGGATTTGACGCACATTATATCTTTACTCGGCGGCGTTGCATTCTTCCTTTTCGGAATGCAGTCTATGGGCGACGGCTTGAAGAGCCTTGCCGGAAATAAAATGGAGGCAATCCTCTGGAAGCTTTCCTCCCCTGCTATTAAAGGCTTCCTTCTCGGTATTCTGACTACTGCGGTTATACAATCGTCCGGTGCAACAACGGTTATGGTAATCAGCTTTGTCGGAGCCGGAATGATGACGCTTGCTCAGGCTGTTCCTATTGTTTTGGGAACTAATATAGGTACTACTATGACAGGATGGATTCTTTCTCTGTCAGATTCAAGCGGAATTGCCGGACAGCTGTTTTCAACAGCGACACTTCTTTCCGTGTTTGCCATAGCCGGCGCCGTTATGATGACGTTCTCAAAGAAGAACACCACAAAGAGCATCGGTATGGTCTTCTTGGGCTTGGGAACGATTCTCTTAGCTATGTCTTTAATAAGCGACTCAGTCAGCCCGCTGAAGGAAAGCGAAGAGTTCAGACAGCTTTTAGTTTTATTTGAGAACCCGTTCTTGGGAATACTTGCAGGTATCTTTGTTGCTGCTATTATTCAGTCCTGTTCGGCCGGTGTCGGAATACTTCAGGCATTATGTACCTCTGTTGTAATCCCCTACAGCGTTTGCCTGCCGGTTATCCTCGGTATTAACATAGGTGCAAGCTCTCCTGTTTTACTTTCTATGATAGGCGGAAACAAGAGCTCAAAGAGAACAGCACTTGTTTATGCGTTTGCCAACATTTTAACCGCTGTACTGGTATACTTGGTTCTGATACCGGTTCAGATTTTTGTGGACCTGCCCATCATGAGCCAAAACTCAACAGTTTTAGGAATTGCACTTTTGAACACAATGCTGAACGTTGTCGGTATGTTCGTTTTGCTGCCGTTCCACAAGCTGATTGAAAAATTGTGCTACCTTATTATCAAGCAGGATCCCTCCGAAAACGAAGACCTCAGCGAAATTGACTCTTTAGACGAAAGCCTTCTCAACTACGCTCCTGCTGCTTTAGAGCTTAGTAAAAAAGCGACACTTAAGATGTGCGACATTGCAAGAAAAAATTTATTCAGGGCTTTAAAGCTTATTCATGAATTTGACCGTTCAAAATACAATAAGGTTCAGGATAAAGAGGCTCTTTGCGATAAGTACGAGGACAAGCTCGGCAACTACATCGTAAAAATCGGTAAAAACGGTCTTGACGATAAGCAGCAGGCACTTTCAAGCGAGCTTTTAAGCGTCATCGGAGACTTTGAAAGACTCAGCGACCACGCTGCTAATATTTCGGAGAGTGCAGAAGAGATCTTCGAAAAGAAGATAAACTTCTCGGACGACGCAGACATAGAAATCAAGCTCTTAACAGAAGCTGCCGGAGAAATCTTATCACTTGCAACAAACGCATTCACTCAACGCAGACGTGACCTTGCCCTGAAGGTTGAACCGCTTGAGGAAATAATAGATGAAATGACTAAGATGATAAGAGCAAACCATATCGACAGAGTTTCTTCTAACAGCTGCACTATTCTTACAGGCTTTGTATATAACGACCTGCTCACAAATATTGAAAGGGTTGCTGACCACTGCTCGAATATAGCATTTGCCGTTTTGCACAGCTATGATATAAACGCCGAAGGACACACCTACACTGCGCACGCCGCCGATACAGACGACTACAAGCGTGATTTCACAAGCTTCGAGAAGAAATATCTTGAACCGGTTAAAAAGCAGTGATTCTTGAGCGGATTGCTTAGAAAAAGCATATATATCGATTAATACCGTATGAAACTACCTTCTATAGATAGCTTCATGCGGTATTTTGTTCACGGTATCATAAATGCAATTTAGCACTATTCATGCGATTATAGGCAGCATGAATAGCTTTATATACGAGATTAGTCTGATAAGCGATAGCAAAACTGCTTAGTAGGACTGCATCAAACCGATGTCAGACCGCTATACTATAGGCTTGTCGGCGGAACTTTGGACACTCTGTAAAAGATAATCAGCAGAATGAAAGCTTTAACGATAGCACTATAACATTCAGCTGTTTACACAAAAAACTCGTGATATATTTGGACAAGCATACAAATATAATTTTCTATTGATATTTTTTGTCAGGAAATCGAATTTATATGATTAATATATGTAGAGAGTGTAAAACGATGATGTAGATTTTACAATATGATGTTGAGCGCTTGAATTCTCGGTTTTGCTTCAAGACTTGTAAAAATGAAAGGTTTTTAACTATGAATAAAGAAAATAGAGGTCGAAAATCAGCAGCTATTGTTCGCATTGTAATTGCTGTTATTACACTGACAACACTCAGTTCATGTCTCGTCATGCTAACATCCTGTGCTGACGATTCAGCAAAGCCTAAGAATGACATAAACAATACTTCACCCGATTCGTCTTATCAATTCGGATCTGATTCAAATGATAGCATGAGCAAAGCAAAAGATAACGAAAGCATTTCCGACAATACTTCTCATAGTTTATCTGACGATAATTCCGCTATAGTCAACTTCGATAATATCGACAGCTTGATATACAGCGGTAGGCTTTATTCATCAAACGGCATACTGTCACAGTTTAGCAGCAGTGAAGGCGTTCTATTGGGAACAATAGCAAAAACCGTTGCTGAAAGAGCTGATTTAACAGCAGATTTTTCAGCGACTGCCCTGTCAACAGGAACTCCGCTTTATGCTGATTCTAATGACATCCTCCCCAAAACTATTTACGCAGTCGTTGGCGAGAATGAAGCTATAGAGTATGAACTGACTCCTTACTTTGTCACCGGTGACGGTGTCGACGCTGTTTTAGTTGCATGGGATTGTATGCCGACTATTCGCTTGGGTGAAAAAGATTACCACCCATACGAAGAGCTGATATGCTTGTCTATAGAGGATGCAGACGCCGAACGTCAAAGAATTATTGATTCTTGCGAGCTTATCGGAAGAATAGAAAGCGTTATAGATTCCGTTTATATGCCCAAAAATAGCCTTGAAGCAAACTTTGCAGGCGTCAAAGATGAAATATATAAATCAGGCAACGAATATTACCTTGTATTAAACTCCCCCTTAGAATCAAACGGAAGGTATACTTACGCACAAAAACTATCAATTGATGAGTAAATCTGACCATATAACACTAATCATTAATCTATTTATCGACAAAACCTATGGTCAGAGTGAAACGAAGCATTCGGCTATGATAAAATCAGTACTATAATGGCATTTTGATATTGAACTATTAAATAATATTAGTATTTTAACAAAGGAAAGAACCCACCGAAGAGCTAAAGCAAAGCTCTTCGGTGGGTTCAATCTATTAATCTAATCAGCCGACTATTCATCCAAGCCGGAGTGTTGATTTACATGACGGAATATTATACAACAGTCATACAAAATCCGTTCAAATAATTTCAGCGCAATTCTTACTTGATTACCTTTGTTATTCTCACAGCTAAATACTCCTTTAAAGGCAAATTCACCTTGAATCGTCCCTTAAATTCGCCGACCTTTTCTACTGTCATGTTCCAGGTGTCGATAATCTCGGCACTGTATACGTTTTCATCGTCGATGTGATAATGCCTGAACGCAGGGCGTGAAATTCCGTAGTAGAATAAGTGATATCCTGTTTTTTCAGCTATCTCATCAACCTCGGGAACAACGCATACATCATCCCATTCCATGGCTTTCGGCTTTAAACCGCCGCTCGGAGCTTCTTCAAGAATTCTTTTCATGAAAGCTATTCTTTCAGGGCTTTCACCGAAAAGCTTTCCGCCGTGTGACCACCAGATGTTCTCGTTGACATAGGTCTCACCGTGAGCACCGTATCCGCCTCGGCAAAGTGCAGCCCAAAAGCGCCTTGTCATCTCCTGAGGCGAGATGTTGCCCCATACGTTCGTATGGTTGCCCTCATATGCCATCTCGTCAATGACGACCGGCTTGCCGTACGTCCTTCGCCAGTCAGCAGTGCCCTCGGGTGAGCTCTGAACGCTGCAATGTGTAATCCACGGACGGGTATGGTCATAGAATACTGCGCCGTTGTGAATAGAGCGAAGATGGTTATACGGATCGCACTCGACAATTATCTCTCCGAAGCGCTCCCAGTCAGCGGTAGTTTTACTCTTTACATAATCGTACTCGTTTGCAAACGACCACCATACATTTCTGAAGGCTGAGAACCGAGCTGCGGTATACCTAAGATACAGCTCGTTCTGCTCAGCGGTCATTGCGGAAAATCCCCAGCGATCGTAAGGGTGAAACAGAATTATATCAGCTTCTATATTCAGCTTTTGAAGCTCGGTTATGCAACGCTCAATATGCTGAAAATGCTCCGGATTGAAACGCGCGAAATCCCAATCATTTCCCTCCGAGTCAGGACCGAAGCCCCAGATGTTGTCCTCGTTAACTAACGACCCGTCAACAGGCGTGCCCTCATAAGGATAGGAACGAGGTTCACGTGTGTTGTAGCAATAGCTTTTTGGGAATACGCAGAAGCGAATTTTATTAAACGGGGAGTTTTTAAGAGTATGGAGTGTTTCTGCGATAAGCTCGTCACTTTGAAGCTCCCAAACATAGCAGGTTGTTCCGACAGGATAGTAGACCGTGCCGTCGGAATACTCAAAATGAAACTTATTATGCACTCTGACAGGTCCGTGATTATCAGCAGACGGCTGTATTGCCGTAAATTCACCTGTATATGTATCGTCCGAAAAGCTTCCCTTGACCGTAAAGCGATAGCTCTCAGCGAAGCTCGGCATAAATCTGACCTTGTAAACTCCGTTGCCGTCATAAAAACCGGCTACGGTTTTTTTCTCGGATTCGCTTTCGAATCGTGCGGTTATATTATAGTCGGTAAACGGATTACCGGCGGTTTTGCCGTCAACGGAAAACTCAAAAGTCCCCCATTTTTCTACTTCTTTAGTGTATCTCATTTATATCCTTCCTTTCATCGATTTACTTCTTTGCTTTCTTCTTTGTTGCTAACACGACAACTACCGCTGCAACAGCGACAACGACAACTGCAATCACGATATATACTGCAACCGAGCTTGAGCCAGACTCACTGTCGGGCTTTGTTAGCTCTGTAGTTTCACTCGGAGCTGTTTCATCAGGAGTATCAGTATCTAAAACATCGCCTGCCTTGTTAATGCGGTTGATTACCTGCGAGTATGAGCTCATTCTTCCGCCTGCCGAATAAACAGTAACGGTAATCTTATCGTCGTAGATGTTCATTTCGCTGACAGTCAAGGCAGTTGAGGGGTTCAGGCCGGAATATACTTCATTATCGTTGAGTCTGCCGCCGATGTATCCGACGTAGCCGTATGTCATATATGTGAAGTTGAGCTTTTCGGCACGACCGATATTGAGCCTGTCTTGATAGCCCTTGCCGGTTGAATCATAGCAGTCCTCGTCAGATACATATATAGTGTCTCCGACTGCTTTGAAAGCTAATCCGCCGCCGATTTCAGGGTCGCCTGTTGAATGGTTATGACCGAACATGAAGATGATATCGAGCTTCTTTGCAGCTTCATTTATTGCGTCGAAAACAATATATGCGTACTGATTGTTACCGTCATTGCGAGCGGCGTCATAGTGCAGGCAGGTGTGCGACGCAATGATAACCGGACGAGTCTCGCCGGCCTTGATAAGCGAATCAAAATACTCGGTCATTTTCTTGGCTGTAGCCTCACAGACAGCCTTATCTGACTCTGAATACATCGACCAAGGCATATCGTCCTCATTTAAAACATAAACGATAACGTCGTCGTATTCGTATCCGCCTGTCGGAACAAATCCGTCTACCTCAGCAGTATCGTGGTTGCCCTCAACCTGAACATAGTTACCCTTGTCAGGACCGATATTGCTCCACATATTTGAAATCAGCTCTAAAGCCTGTGTTCTTGCGTAGTTTGAACTGTCTGTAGCAAAACCGCAGCCATAGTCACCGCCGAAAATGAACAGGTCGGGGTTAACCTTTTTCATGGTATTGAATATATCAACGACTTGTCCCTTGAGGGCTTCACCGTTATTACTTGCGCTGTCTGAGCCCCAGAGCTGATAGTCTGAGAAGGAAACAATGCTTGTAAGCGGCTCGCCGTAATCAGCGGCAGAATCGCTGCCGCCGTATGTTACTTCGACAGATATTCTGAAGCTTATCTCAGTTTCGGGGGTAAAGGCATAAGGCAGCAGCCAAATGCTCTGAACAAACTCAGGGTCTACGTCCGCAGAGAACTCAACGATTCCGTCAGAACTAAATTTCTTATTGGCTACGTTTTGGTTCCACCAGCCGTTCCAGAAGAGCTGACAAGTAGGAGCAGCATTATTCGGATTGTCAAATCGCTCAACATTGCTCGCTTCCACCTTAATGTCAACATGAGTAACATCCTCGAGCGGAGCAATGGAAGCAACTAACGGTGTCAGGTTGAACTGATTCTTATAATCGTCGTTGGCAATTGAGTCATAGCCGTTGTCATAGAAGGTTGCGGTGAATGTGCGAACTGCGGTATTTTCGTTAACATCCATTTCGTCAAACAAAAATCTTACATATCCGCATATATCACAGTCGGTATCATCGTCTGATGAATATGTGTGTGCAAGTCCGTTAGCGTCTCTTGTTGCCAAGCCGCAGTTATCGCATACGGTTGAAAGACAGCTTGAGTAAGTATGGTCTGTACACATCTCAACGCCCTTTTCGTATATCCATACCCAGCTGTTGTTACTATCCGACCTTACCATAAAGTCGTTGTTGCCGACACTGTATCTGAGCTTAACGCCATTATCGGTAACAGGCTTAAACTGATTTGTAACCGATCCCATTTCAAGCTTCCAGCTTGTTGTGTCGTCGTCTAATCTCTCCGAAGCTACGGTTATCTTGTCGCTATCCGCTGCCGAAGCATCATAGCGAAGATATGCACCGGTTTCGGAGTTTCTGATTGCCCAAACGCCGTCGGATATAGCTTCCAATATCCACACGCTCTTTGAATCGACATTGCCGACTGCCAAATCATCTATAGTAACCGTCGAAGGCATAACACCGTTTTCCTCGGCGGTAAGAGCATAATTGTCGCCCAAATTGTTATTTATATTCTTGTTCCAGACTAAAACATATTCCTTTCCGTCGGTGGGGTCTGCAACTGCTCCATAGCCCTCCCCTTCCGCAAAGCAAACAGACAGCATTAACAAAATGCTGATTATTGATGCCGCTAACAAAGTAAACGTTTTTTTCATTAGTGCACTCTCCTTATAATTAATACAAATTCACTGATTTTCATTCGCAATGTAAAAAAATCCGCTGCAAAAACCAATGTAAAGTGATTTTGCCGCAGATTCATTGAAATCACTTTAAATGAAAATTATTATTGTGTAAGTGCGATTCGCCAGGGATAAATGTAAGGGTACGTCTTACTCAACATGAGTCGGTATGATTTCAATATTGAGCTTTGATGCAGTGATCAGCGTCACAGCATAGCTCGGCTCTTTATTATAATTTTGCCGCACACGCTATATCGTGCGCATAGTGAAATAAATTCTTTTGCCGTTTTGTCCTTTTGTCCTTGTGCATACCTGATGCCGGATTAGCAAAATTGCCTACTGAAGTGTGCAGCAGGCAATTTGCAGGTGACCGGGTCACAAATATTTGAAAGGAAGACAATTACGAAATAAAGTCTGCAATCTGAGCATTGAGATCCTCAATATAGGTATTAACTCTCTCAGAGTGCTTTTCCTTGATCTGAGCGTAGGTAGATGGGTTGTTGTTAGTAGCAAAGCTCTTGAGCGGGCCGAGGCTGTTGCTGAGCTTATCACCTAAACCGCCCTCATAGTCGATTACGACATGACCGGAGTTTGCAAGAGCATAGCAAGCATCCCACATCTCGAGCATTTCGTCAGTCCAAAGATAAATCTCCTTGAGCTGCTTACGGTCAATGCTGATTACGGTAGGGTCGATAATCTTAAATCTCTCGCACGCTGCCATAAGAGCTACGCCCTCAGGGTTAGGTGCGCCGGAAACGAGGCTGTATCCGGAAGGAACACAGTCGATGTAGTAGTTACCGTCGCCGTTTTCGTCTCTCGGGAGAGGAGCAAACATAAGCTCATTTTGAGTGATGTCACCCCAAACCTGAGAAATCTCAGCAACAGGACCTGTGAATGCCCAAGAACCTCTGAGCCAGAAGAGACAAAGTCCTTCCTTAATACCGCCGCCGTCACGACCGTTTCTTACGCCGTTGCGTGACCACATCGGGAATGAGCACTGGTTCTTTGAAAGATTGTAAAGATAAGTTGTTGCTCTTTCAAAGCGAGGGTCATCGATATTGGATACGAACTTGCTGCTGTCAGCATCAAGTGAAACAGGCATTACGCCGCTTGAGCAAAGGAAAGCCTGGTCGGTTCCGTAACCGTCGAGAGCATATCTGTCCTCATCGGGATCGGAGAAGTCAAGACACATATTGTAGAATACTTCCCAAGTCCACTCATCATTGTAGTAAAGAGTAGCAGGGTCGTCGAAGCCCCATTCGTCCATTACTCGTCTGTTATAAGCTACAACGTTGTTAAAGGTTGTGTCAGTAACTATCATGTAATGCTTGTCGCCGAGGCTGAAGAATGTATCTGCGTAGTCCTTAACGCCGCTCCAAAGGGGATCGGTGTAGTCAACATAATCGTCAACTGACTGGAAAACGCCCTTGAGGTAATAGTTCGGGAAGGACTCAGCATAGCCCGGGTAGAAGTCAGGGGCATTGCTTGAAAGAACAAGTTTTGCAAGACCGTCGAATCTGTCGCCGTAGGAGCATTCGATCCATTCGACCTCGCAGCCGTACTTCTCAGTGAAGGTAAAGTAACCGGTGTTGATAACTTCATCCTCTGAGTAGTTGTGGAAGCGATCCTCCCATGAATAGTAGGTAATTGTTGTTCCGGCTGCTGCAACATCTGCAACGTCGGGAAGAGTAATGCCGGCTGCAGCTAAAATTGCCTCGGAATCCTCTGTTGAAAGTGTCAGCTTAATTATCTGACGCTTTTTCTTTCCGCAGGCACAAAGAGATATAATCATACAAAATGCCAGCAGACAAGCTATAACTCGTTTCATAAAATCCATCCTCTCTATTTGCCCATTTCGCTTATAGTAGCGTTGAGCTCGTCACAGTAGAAGGTTAGGTTATCTGTATACTTTTCCTTACCCTGTGCCCATGTCAGGGTATCACGTATATCGCCGTGTGCAAGGTTATCCAATCTGTCTACAATGCTGTTGAGCTTGGTGCCATAGCCTTCGCCGTAGCCAATAATAGCAACGTCGCTGTTGTTTGCAAGCTCATAGCAGGTATCCCACATTTCAAGCATTTCCTTAGACCACTTGTACTTTTCTTCAAGCTGTCTGCGGTCGATTGAAATAACTGTGGGGTCAACAATCTTGAATCTGTCGCAAGCAGCCAAAAGTGCAACGCCCTCAGGATTTGGAGCACCCTGAACCAAGCAGTAGCCGACGGGTGTTGTCTCGATGTAATAGTTTCCGTCGCCGTTCGGATCTCTGGGTACAGGTACGAACATAAGCTCGCCTGCTTCAATGTCGCCCCAGATTGCAGACATTTCCTCAAGAGGACCGGTGAATACGAATGACGGGCTGAGCCAGAACAAGCAAAGACCTTCCTTAATACCGCCGCCGTTAACGTCGTTTCTGATCTTATTGCCGTTCTTCCACTTAGGGTAGCAGCACTCGTTCTTGGTCAAATCGTACAAAAGGCTTGCAGCTCTCTCGAGTCTCGGGTCATCTATGTTGGAAACAAACTTGTTGGTGTCATGATCAAGGTTGACAATAGTCGCGCCGCTTGATCTCATAAGAGCAACAGAGTATGCCCAGCTGTCGATAGCGTATCTGTTTTCATCACCGTCTGTGAAATCGACACACATCTGATAGAAGATGTCCCATGTCCACTCGTCGTTTGCAAAGAGGGTTGCAGGATCATCGTAGCCCCATTCGTCAACAACTCTTCTGTTGTATGCGCAAACGTTGCCGAATGATGAGTCGGTGCAGATCATGTAATGCTTGCCGCCGATTGAGAAGTATTTGTCTGCAAAGCCCTTCATATTAGCCCACAAGGGATCATCGTAGTCAATGTAATCGTCAACAGGAGCAAATATTCCCTTGATTGCATAGTTGGGGAAGGTTTCAGAGTTTCCCGGAGAGAAGTCGGGAGCCGTGCTGCTGAGTACGAGTTTTGCAAGGTCGTTGAAACGGTCGCCCCATGTGCACTCTATCCATTCAACCTCACAGCCGTACTTTTCCGTAAAGGTGAAGAAACCTGTGTTAACTACTTCGCCTTCATCGTAGTTGTGGAAACCATCATACCAAGCAAACCACTTAACGGTTGTGCCGGCAGCTGCAACTTCTGCAACATCAGGAAGTCTGATACCTGCTGCTGCCAAAATTGCCTCGGAGTCCTCTGTTGAAAGTGTCAGCTTGATTATCTGACGCTTTTGTTTGCCGCAGCCAACAAGAGATATAATCAATATGGCTGCTAATAAAATGCAAATTAATCTTTTCATCTTTATTCCTCAATTTCTATAGGTTTAAAAGTCCATGCCTCAAGCCGGATATCCTTATCAGAGAATAGTATGTATATATCATGTGTACCTGTTATCTGCGAAATATTTTCGGTATATACAGAAGTAATCTCATCACAGTCAAAATCAATTGCCGCTACAGGATCGCTGAGTCTATCATCGAGTCTGATCTCGATTCTGCCCTTGCCCTTTACAGAAGCAATGAATTTTGCGGGGCTTTGATTGAATTCAGCACCCCTGATATATGTCCAGCAGCCGTTTTCAAGGCTGTTAGCATAGACCTTTCCTTCTTCGTCGTAGGTAAAGCCTACAGACGCGCATGAAGCCATCTTCGAACCGGGCTGTGTTTCAAAGGGATTGAGCGCAGCAATCTGCTCAACACCCTTTCTTGTACCGCCGGTAAGCTTGATTTCTAATGTGTCTTCATCAACGTCAAGCTTTTCAACGCAAATGCTTCTGAAACCACCGTCAGTCACCATGTTTTCCTGCAAAATCATGCAGTGGTGAATGATATAATACTGATCCTTAAACTTAAGATAGTGAGTGTGGTTGTTGCAGAAGTCCATCTGTGTGTATCCTGCATTCAGGAAGTAGTGACCTCTGTATTCCCAGCTGTCGGTGTTGAGCGGGTCTTTAGAAGTCATGTATGCCATACTGCAGATGGGAGGCGCTTCATAACCTTCATAATTCCATATGTCCCTTTGAATCCAGTTATTATTATAGGTATAGACATATGTGCCGTTAATATAGTTAAGTTCGCTCGCCTCAAAGAAATAAGGAGCCGGTATGTCGGCTATCTTGCCCTCGATAGACAAAAGGTCATCACCGAGACGTGCAATCTTGGAAACGAGCGGCATTTCCTCCTCGCCGCGTCCTCCGCCGAAGGTTATCCAACCGTCGCCGTTATCGTCAATGCAAACCCCCGGGTCAAACGGTGCAGGACAGTTGTCGAGTCCCTCCATACCAGAATATATAAGGGGCTCGCCTAACGGATCGCTCCACGGACCGACAGGGTTGGTTGCCGTAATAACACCGACGCCTGCTCCGCCATTAGAGAAGTAAAGATAGAAATGTGTACGACCGTCCTTTTCCTCTCTTGAAATGATTGAAGGAGCCCAAGAGTTATATATCCACGGAGCAATTCCGCCTACGTCGATAGTACCTTCATATGTCCAGTTAACCATATCGTCGGTAGACAAAATTACCAGTGACTTTATATGCTCATATGAGTTCTTTCCTTCATCGCCTACAGCCTCGTACTGCTGATGATCATTAGTGCCGTAAACATAAAGTCTGCCATTGTACTCTACTCCGGTAGGATCCGCACAAAAAATATTAGGCGATATCGGATTAGCGTTTTCGACAGGCTTATAGCCTTTTTCAAGCACTTCCTCGATCTTAGTACCGTTTTCTAATGATAACATTGCATCCTCCTCACTAACTTTTGCAACAGGCGGTTCGTCCGAAGTCTTCGGAGTATTAGCACAGCCGGTGATAAGCAGCAACAGTGCCAGGGCAAAAGCTATAATTCCTTTTTTCTTCATCATAAGCAAACGCACCTTTCTGATAACCTCAGTTCATAATTTTATAGTTTTACCTATAACGGCAGTATAACATACGCATTCTTTTGTGTAAAGTTCCGATTGTTTCGAAAAGACAAAGCACTAAAGAATAAATATACGGCTTCAAGAGCAATATATAATCAATTTGTTCGTTTTAAAAATCAAAAAATCAAAAATATTATTAAAAAAATTCAGAAAAACA
>DKWG01000023.1:1364-1945 GCA_002491605.1 Ruminococcus sp. UBA7158 | reverse complement strand
AAATCAAAAATATTATTAAAAATATTCAGAAAAACACTTGAAAATTATCACTTTAATATATATAATAATATTATGATATTACGATTGCGGAGGTGTAATCATGGACGTAAAGATTTGTGGCGGATTTTTCAAAATGAGTGAGTTAGAGGGCACAGTTGTATCCATGAAATACGGTCTTCAGAATTATCTTCTGTTAAGATTTTATGAACCTATGGTAATCACTATAGACGGTAAAGAAATAATAACGGAAAAAGACGCATTCATCATTTATCCGCCTTTTGTCCCCCAGTGCTACAGATCAGTCAGCGGCGGCTTCACAAACGACTATGTGAGCTTTATAGCAGACAGCAACTTTATTAAAAAATACAACCTGCCTTTAAACGAAGTCATTTATTCGGATAATCCAGAGGATATCAGCGAAAAGATCTGCTTTTTAACGTGGATGCTTACCGATGTTTTGGTAGATCACACAGAACAGATGCGTGAACAGTTAGACATAACGCTTAAAGCACTGCAGGAAAGTCTTGTGCTGCAAACAGCAAAAAGCAAGAGAGAGCACATGATGAAAAAGCAGTTTATTG
>DKWG01000023.1:0-1043 GCA_002491605.1 Ruminococcus sp. UBA7158 | reverse complement strand
CCTTCGCGAAGAGATCAAGGCGAACCCCATCGGCTGGACCGTTGAAAAAATGTCAGACAGAATATATCTCACCCGAAGCCATTTCAGCATCCAATACAAGCAGCAGTTCGGCGTCTCTCCTCGTGACGACCTCCTGAATTTTACGATGGAATACGCTAAAAAGCTTCTTGACGAGACAAATTTACCCGTCAGTGAAATTTCGGAAAAATGTGGCTATGTTAACTCGAACAATTTCATTCGAGCGTTTAAAAATGCAACAGGAATCACTCCTCTGAAATACCGAAACGATGAATAAAACCAACAAAGAAATTTATTAAATTTCGATATCTAAAATCGGTTTCAAATTTTTATAATTATTTTAAAATCCGACTTTTGCAGCTTGAAAGTGCTCTGCAAAAGTCGGATTTTTAATCATTACCTATTCAATTCGTTATAGACAAATCACAAAAATCAAAGAACTATCTGATAATTTCATCGCTTACTCTGAAGAAGTCAACGTCAACATATCCGCCTGTCTGCTTAGTTGCATAGTTGAATATTGCGTAACGATAGCCCATGAAGTGCAATCCGTAGTAATTCATCTGCAATGTATTGCCGATCTTTGTCCAGTTCTCACCGTCCAAGCTGTAGTAGAAGTACGCCTTATCGGTTGCGTCGACAAAATCGCAGTCGATGCGAAGATATACTTCGTTTGCATCAAGCTTAACACGCTCAATTTCAAACTCCTGCTCAACGCTGTCGTTGTCATCGTATTTAGCCATTATGAGATACTTTTCGTCGCCTTCAACCTTAACTCCGACATAGCCGTATCTTTCAGCAAAGGCAGAAAAGCCTGATACGTCCCCGTTTTTCATATTCGTGACGTCGAGTTTTATATATGCGCTGCACTCAGGGCCGAAGGTACGCTGAGTAAGTGTGTTTCTTGCTTCGGTTATAGAATGGCAGAAAAGACCTGTCTTAAGTCTTAAGTAGCCCTCACGCTCGGTAAGTGACCAAAGTCTGTTATCGGGGTTATGATTCCACTGCCACTCGAGCAAGAGGTT
>DKWG01000054.1:16343-30186 GCA_002491605.1 Ruminococcus sp. UBA7158 | reverse complement strand
ACCCCAACTTTTAGTATAGAACCACAATAAAACAATCCGCCGCAAAACCGATGAAAAATACGGTCTTGCGGCGGATTTTTATTATATTCTCCAACTAATCAGCAGGCAGACATTAATTAGGCTGTGAATCCCACAGCAGGCTATTATGAATTGATTATGTTCAGGCTGAGCTTTTTATTCATTTTCTGAGCATAATCTATGACGAATTTTGTTCCTCTTGATTTGCCGTCCCAAAAGGCGACTATCAAATCGCTGTTTTCGACGATTGTTTTATTCCTGATAATAGGTGCGCCTCTTTGGTATCTTTCATAATTCGGCTTGTAAACCGTAAGCTTTATGCCGTTTTCTAAAGCGTATTTCTCAGCACAGGTGTCTATCCCCTTTGCTCCGCCTGAGATTATCTCATCTGTATCATCCGGCAGATAATCCTTTAGGTTGTCGACAGTTAAATTTCGTGAGCCTATTATAGCTACCCTCATATTAATAAGTTCCCTTCAAGTCAATACTACGAAGCAATGCTTTTATACACAGAGCATTTGGTATCGGTATTAATGCGAAGCCTGCGTTTTCAAATAATAGTATACTTAATTAAAGTATACTATTGCCTTTTTCTCAAATTATAATCTTAAAATATACTAATGTCAAGCATTATTTAAGTATACTTTAAGGAGTTTTTGAGACGATGAGAAATAAAAACAATAAGCATTTAGGAATTGAAATAGATCCTGAGCTGCATTATAAGCTTCAATATATCGCAAAATACGAAGGCAGGTCGATAAACGGACAGATATTATATCTTGTAAGGCAATGTATAAAGAGATTTGAGGAAAAAGAAGGCGTCATTTCTAAAAAGCCGGACGACAGCGGCGATAACAACAGCTGACCCGCTTTTAGTATGTAAATTTGCAGAACAAAAAGCGAGCAGCCGAAGGACTGCACATAAAATACACATCAGCTTTAAATTAAGCTATGATTAAAACCGCAGAAAAAACCGCTCCGAAAACTATTCGAAACGGTTGACAGATGAAACTTTTGTGGTATAATAAAAAACAACAAGGCGGCTTGCCATTGCAGTGGCGGCTGTTCCTCATTGATTTTTAATACTTGAAGGAAACGCCGTTCACCAAAAATGATTTGCTTACAATGTTTTCAATAACGACAAACATTATCGGCAAATCATTTTGGGTGGGCGGTTATTTCTTGTTATTGCTGATAATAGCTATTACCAGAGTAACAAGCGATATAAGTACAATAGTGTAATTAAGCATATCGCTTAATGTAACATATACATTACTCATATGCACTCACCTCCCGCAATAGGAAGTGAACAACCTATGAAAGCCGGGTTTCGCCTACAGACAAAACCGGTCTTCATTGCCGCCTTGCAGGCAGATTATAACACATAATTCGGAATATTGCAACATTATTGCCGCTTTAACTCATAAACCGCTCCGAAAACTATTCGAAACGGTTGACATATGAAAATTTATATAGAAAAGCAACTGAGCAACTTACCGTTTTGGTGGCTGCTCTTTCTTATAATTGCTGATTCGACATTATTTATAAAAAATTAAATCTATATATTGACATTTTAAAATTGTTATGATATCCTTAAATTAAGGTATTTAATGGTTACACAATAGCTAATATACATGTTATCAGTAGCCAACCATTATGCCAAATTTTAAAAAAGGATGGTAACCAAAATGAAAACAAGAAAAATGATCAATGTGAAGAAGCTGATTGCAATTATATTATGCATTATTATTGCAACCTCTTTGATGTGTCTTAATGTTTTTGCAGCAAAGACTTATACGTGCTCCATATGTCATACAACTAACTCTGCAACAAGGCAATGTTATGGCACTATTGTTGGTAACCTAACGGAATCACTTACCTGCCCGTATCGAAACGAATATATTTTGGGAACCAGACACCTTGGTGATTGCATGCTGATACGTGTATATTGTGAAACTTATTGTTATTGTAGTGCATGTGGCAGCTCTTATGATACTTACACACAGCACATACATGAGGTTACACATAACCATGTCGAGGGAGGAGGAATACTCACTACTAATGTCTGTTCCACTTATCTTGATTACAATGGATACAGCAATAGATCTACATATATCAACTTTAAAGAGTATTCCGACATAGTTTTGTCCGGACATTATGAGGGTGAATTAAAATGACTCGTTTTACAGCAGTAATAGTGGCAATTTCAATCCTTAGTTCGGGTATTGCTTTGCACAATCAGAAGTCTTCTGAGTCTCAGCCGAAAGGCACAGAAACTGATAAAGCGTCATATACATATTCAGAGCAAAAGGATTGTGAGGAGCCTGATACCGCCGGCGAAGGCGATGAAGAAGCCTATCTGCTGAGCGAGGACTGCCTTGCTCTGAGGAAATATGCTGCAGAAATGGTCAAGCTGCATCCCTTCTACAATCAGCTGAACAGCAGCGAGGTTCTTGAGACGGTATATAAAATTATTCCTACCGACCTCGACCTGAAGGCTTCGGTTGAATCGTACGGAAAAATCAATATAGCAGTGGCTGTCGGATTATATCCGTGTCCATATTGTGCAGGTAAGAATACAAAGGTTGAAATCCATCGAACTAATGACAACGGTGAGTGCGTCTTTACACCGACTTCTTATAACAATAATCAAAGCAGATGGTACTCTGACAATGGGGATAAGTCTATATTCAGCTGTTCCGACTGCAAAAAGAGCTTTGATATAACGAGCTACTGCATGAATTGTGACAGCTTTGACTGTGTTGATATTATCTGTATTGACGATTACATAGACAATACCGTTAAAATAGGAAATCATTCTATTGCCGAAGACGGCGAACTGATTGCGAGAACCTATGGGCTGTGCTCAAATTGCAATTCCTTCATTTGCTATCAGAACTGCTGTCATAATTGCGGTGATGAATGCAGGTATGATCATTTTGAGCGTCAGGAAATAGAAGCTATTGTGGTTGAACGAATGCGCAATAAGTTCAAGCTGGATATACTTAAAAGGATATTCAATTGCGACGGATTTTACAGAGAAAGATTCTGAATCAGAAAAATCGGCATTATAACTGCTTTTGCTGCACTTCTTTGCGCATGGGTAAAGAATAGCTCTATAGATTAGCGGAAAAACAGAATATAAGAACGATTAAAACCGCAGAAAAAACCGCTCCGAAAACTATTCGAAACGGTTGACAGATGAAACTTTTGTGGTATAATAAAAAACAACAAGGCGGCTGCTACTTGCGATAGCGGTCGTTCCTCAAATATCGATTTACTGTCGAAGGAAACGCCGTACCGCTTAGGTGCGGTTATTTCTTTTTAGTTATATTAATAACTCCAAAGATAACAACAGCGAGAAGATTAAGTAATAAAATTACGTCGCTCACACTCATGTTGTCACCTCCCAACGGAGAAACAACCTATGAAAGCCGGGCTTTATCCGCAGACAAAATCGGTCTTCATTGCTGCCTTGCAGGCAGATTATAACATATAATTCGGCGCATTGCAACATTATTACCGTTTTAACTTAAAAATCGCTCATAAGGTTAACCTAATATATGAGCCGTCCTTTAATCACTCCAATCGAAAATCGCACTCAATCATCATATGAAAAGGTACTTCAAGAGTACCTTTTTTATTTTGCCGAAACCATCAAAAACTCATGAATTACGGACGGCCGATTGTCATAAATAAGCAAAAAATTCTATAACGCTTGACATTAAAATTTCTAAGCGGTAAAATAATACTCGTTAAAATTAAATAATTAATTAATTTCAAAAAGAAAGGAAAAATGAACACAAGAATGCTTAAACAACTATCTAAAAGTATCCGGGAATATAAAAAAGCAGCTCTGATAACGCCTGTGTTTGTAACTCTTGAGGTTATTTTAGAGTGCGCATTGCCGTTTATCATTGCCAACCTTGTCAATCAGATTAAAGCCGGTGCCGGAATAGACGTTATTTTAAAGACGGGCGGAATATTGGCATTAATGTCGCTTGTTTCTCTTGCCTGCGGTTCTGCCGCCGGTTTTACCTGCTCAACTGCATCATGCGGCTTTGCGAAGAATTTAAGAAGCGATATGTTTGCCAAAATTCAGAGCTATTCCTTTGAAAACATCGACCGCTTTTCGACCTCGTCGCTCGTCACAAGGCTGACAACCGACGTCTCCAATATCCAAAACGCCTACATGATGATTATAAGGACAGCCATACGTTCGCCGCTTATGCTCATATTCGCCTTTATAATGGCGTTTGTCATGGGCGGAAAAATGGGCTGGATATTTGTTTTGGTAGTTCCGATTTTAGGCGTGGGACTGTTTTTGATATCCAAAAAAGCCATGCCGAGATTCAGGAGCGTATTTAAAAAGTACGACAACCTAAACAGCTCTATCCAGGAAAATATCAAGGGCATGAGGGTTGTCAAGTCGTTTGTCCGTGAGGACTACGAGCAAAAGAAGTTCAGCACCGCCGCCGAGGACGTCTGCCGTGACTTCACCGTTGCCGAAAGAATAGTCGCCTTAAACGGTCCTTTGATGCAGTTCTGCCTCTATGCCGTTATGATATTTACACTTACCTTCGGCTCGTATACGGTTATAACCACTATGGGACTTGACTTGGACGTCGGTCAGATGTCTGCGCTTTTGACATACAGCTTCATGATGCTTTCAAGCCTGATGATGCTCTCCATGATTTTTGTTATGATAACAATGGCTGAGGAGTCGGCAAAGAGAGTATGTGAGGTATTGTCCGAGGAATCTACCCTTGAAAATCCCGAAAACCCTGTTTACAATGTCGCAAGCGGTGCTGTAGACTTTGACAACGTCAGCTTCAAGTATTCCAAGAAGGCTAAAAAGAACGCCCTTGAGGGAATAGACCTTCATATCAGGTCGGGCGAGACAATAGGTATAATCGGCGGAACGGGCTCTTCAAAATCGTCCCTGATTCAGCTTATCTCAAGGCTTTATGACGCCACCGAGGGCGAGGTAAGGGTTGGCGGAGTAAACGTCAAGGACTACGACCTTGAGACGCTCAGAAACAGCGTTTCCGTCGTACTGCAAAAGAATCTTTTGTTCTCGGGCACAATTAAAGAAAACCTTCGCTGGGGCAACAAGGACGCCACCGACGAGGAGATAATAAGCGCCTGCCGAATGGCCTGCGCAGATGAGTTTATCGAAACCTTCCCCGATAAATACGATACATATATAGAGCAGGGCGGCACAAACGTCTCGGGCGGTCAGAAGCAGCGCCTTTGCATCGCAAGAGCGCTCCTCAAAAAGCCCAAGATACTTATACTTGACGACTCAACCAGCGCAGTCGACACCAAGACCGACGCTAAGATTAGAGCCGCAATGCGCCGATATATCCCCGAAACGACAAAGCTGATAATCGCTCAGAGAACAGCTTCCGTTGAGGACGCAGACAGAATCATCGTTATGGATTCCGGTCACATTGCCGACATCGGCACACACGAGGAGCTTATTAAAAAATCAGACATATACCGTGAGATATACATCTCGCAGAACAAAGCCGATTCTAAAGATGGAGGTGAAGCCGAGTGAGTAAGAACAGCGCAGGTAAATCGGGAAAGACTGTTGTTCAAAACAAAAAGGGACTTTTAGGAAGGCTGTTTAAGCTGATGCTCAGCTTTTATCCCGTCATGCTCCCTTTTACTATTTTTCTCATCATATTCAATTCGGTTATAAGAAGCCTTCCGGCTATATTCCAGCAGAAAATCTTTGAAATCATCGAAAGCAATCCGACATGGGGCGATGTTTCAACAAGGATTTTCACACTTGTTGCAATTTTGGCGTCCTTATATCTTTTGTCGCTTGCGGCTGACTTCACCTTTGCCCAGCTTATGGCGTTTATAACTCAGGGAACGCTTAAAAAGCTCAGAGTGAAGATGTTCGGCAATATGCAGTACCTGCCGATTAAATTCTTCGACCAAAACGACCACGGCGACATAATGAGTCGATACACAAACGATATCGACACACTTCGACAAATGATATCACAAAGCCTTCCCCAGCTTTTGATGTCGGCAACGAGCATTACCACGCTTTTTGTTATAATGATATACCTTAGCGTACCGATGACGGTTATAGTTATCTCCGGAGTTGCGCTGATGACGGTTATTGTAAGGAAAATAGGCGGCGGCTCTGCAAAATACTTCTTCAAGCAGCAGACGTCCTTGGGAAAGCTTGAGGGCTTTGCCGAGGAAATTATGAACGGTGAAAAGGTCGTTAAGGTATTCTGCCACGAGGAGGAGGCAAAGTCGGATTTTGAAAAGCTCAACCAATCGCTTTTTGAGGACGCCGACCGCGCCAATAAGTACGCTAACATCTTAGGTCCTATACTCAATAACATCGGCAACATTTTGTATGTTATAGTTGCGCTTGCAGGAGGAATTTTGCTTATATTCAACGTTCCGAACATAAGCTTAAAGGGAGCGGCGATATCTATTAGCATCGTCGTGCCGTTTTTGAACATGACAAAGCAGTTTACCGGAAACATCAATCAGATATCACACCAGATAAACGCAATAGTCATGGGTATGGCAGGAACAAAGAGAATATTTGACATGATGGATTCACCTGCCGAGGCTGACGACGGCTATGTCACATTGGTAAACGCCCGTGAGGAAAACGGAGAGCTTACAGAGTGCCCCGAGAGAACAGGAAGATGGGCATGGAAGCATCCGCATCAGGACGGAAGCGTTACCTATACCGAGCTTCAGGGAGACGTAAGGCTTTTCGACGTCGACTTTGAATACGAGGAGGGCAAGCCTGTTCTCAGGGACGTTTCCTTATACGCAAGACCCGGTCAGAAGGTTGCGTTTGTCGGGGCGACAGGAGCAGGAAAAACCACGATAACAAACCTCATAAACAGATTCTACGACATTGCGGACGGCAAAATCCGTTACGACGGCATAAACATCAACAAGATTAAAAAGAACGACCTTCGCCACTCCTTGGGAATCGTTTTGCAGGACACAAACCTGTTTACCGGAACGGTTATGGACAACATCCGCTACGGCAGGCTTGAAGCCTCGGACGAGGAGTGTATAGCGGCGGCTGAGCTTGCAGGTGCTGACGACTTCATAACAAGACTTCCGGACGGATATTCAACAATGCTGCGTGAAAACGGCTCAAATCTGTCTCAGGGACAGCGTCAGCTGCTGTCAATTGCAAGAGCGGCTGTAGCAGATCCGCCTGTTATGATTTTAGACGAAGCGACAAGCTCTATCGATACACGAACCGAAGCGATTGTTCAGAGGGGAATGGACGCTTTAATGGTCGGAAGAACGGTATTCGTTATAGCGCACAGACTTTCAACAGTTAAAAACTCAGATGTTATAATTGTTTTGGATCACGGAAGCATTATAGAGCGCGGAAGCCATGACGAGCTTATTAATGCCAAGGGTCAGTATTATCAGCTCTATACCGGAGCGTTTGAGCTGGAGTAATCAAATAAGTATAATAAAGCTTTTACAGGACTGCAAAGGGGCAAAATTCCCGGCAGTCCTGCTTTATATACCGTCGAAATATTAAAATATTAAACGGAATTTTTACACGATTTTAAAACAGTAGTATTTTATCGATCAGAAAACGTTATAATACAGACGTCATTTACACTTAAATGCTTTTGGTGCTTTAGCGTTTACGCTCACTTTTCCTAAACTTCTCTTGTCATTATCGCACATATGCAAAATAAAATGTTGCATTTTATTTTGCATATGTGCAAAGTGTATAAAAACGGCGTAAAGCGTTAGCTAAACTGACAGTTGAAAAGGAAATGATATAAGAGTATAATATTATTATATCATAAAGGCAAAGCGATACGGTATGACTGTTCCCTATTTTCATCTGCCGCCCGAGCGGTGGGTAAGACGGTGCAGTCAGACGTTATAAGGCTTAGGCACTATGATACAGCGGTGCATTGTTTTTCGCCCGGCGGCTAAGCGGCGAGAAATCGGTGCACTTAATCACTGTAGTGCCCGCAAGGATACTGCATTAATTTTGCAAAGGAGTACTGTCATGAAAAGAATAATCGCATTACTATTGGCAACCGTATTAGTGTTTACTCTTGTCGGATGCGGAAAGAAAACCCGTCAGGTAATCAAGCTCACTCTTTCAACCGAAGACGCAGAGGCAATTCTAAACGCTGCCGGCATCATGCTTCCGGACATAGAGGACGCCGCAGGAGCTAACACAACTGTCGACTATTTTTCCTATTACGATCCCTTCCACAACTACAGTGAAGCCGAGGTTGTAAACACCGGTTACTGGACATTTACGGAAAAGTACGGCTGTGAGGTCAATTGGATTGAGTGTGAATGGGGCTCAAGATATGATGAGCTTGCCAACTTAGTTCTTTCAAGCAACTCGCCCGACTTCTATCCCGGAGAAAACAACGCTTTCCCGATAAGACCTATCAAGGGCGTTTTCCAGCCTGTTGATGACTATATCGACTACACAGATCCGCTGTGGGCTGAGATGAGCAACTTTGCTTATACATACTATTCTATAAAGGGCAGACCCTATATAATCGCCACCGACCATGCATTCGGCAACGTATGCGTTTACAACCGCCGTGTTATGAACGAGTGGGGCTTTGATGACCCTGCAACTCTTTACTACAACGACGAGTGGACATGGAGCAAGTTCTACAATATGTGTGTTGACTTCTCAGATCCCGATGAGGACCGCTACGCCTTGGACGACTGGTACTACTCAGGCGGACTTATGCGTTCATGCGGAACAAGCGTTGTTGTTTACAACACAGATGAAATGAAGTATGAAGTAAATGTCGACGACCCAAGGCTTGAAAGAGCAGCTAACCTCTTATATGAGCTTTCAAAGAACGAATGCATCTATCCTTGGTGGGCAAACGGCTGGTCACTCAGAAACGGCACAATGGGTTCGGGAATGAAGGAAGGAAACCTTCTGTTCGCAATAACAGGCGACTGGGGCTTCACAGGTCCTGTTGAAGAAATCTCAAATGTCTGGGGCGACGTCACAGCAAACGAAATTATGTTCTGCCCGATGCCCAGAGACGACAACGGCGACGGCGTTTACTACACCGAAAGCAACGCATGCGGTTACTTGATCGTTTCCGGCGCTGACAACCCCGAGGGCGTTGCTCTCTTGGCTTCCTGCGACAGATTTAAGGTATTAGACCCGACTGTTGTCAACATCGACAAGAGACAAAAGGAAGAAACCTACCTTTGGACAAAGGAAATGCTCGATATGTGGCAGACCTGCTACGACCTCGCCGCTAAGGCAGAGAATGTAATTATAGTCTATGACAACGGCTTGGGCGACAAGCTCGGCTCTGTTGTTTCAAATTACGAAAGCAACGGACACATTCAAAACGCCGAAACCTGGGCACAGCTCAAGGAGGCTAACAACGAAAAGCTTTCATTCTATGTAGATGAAATCAACACAATGATTGCTGAATACAATCCGTAAGCTTTGCCGATAATTTAATTGATTGATTAAAAACCACCCGCCTCATATAAATTGTGAGGTGGGTGGTTTTAAGCTTGTGTGGTGATTTACAGTGACTCTATTGTAAAAAGACCGCATCTAAATTAATATATAAACCATCTGTCAACCGTTTCGAATAGTTTTCGGAGCGGTTTTTAAGTTAAAGCGGAAATAATGTTGCAATATTTCGAATTATGTGTTATAATCTGCCTGCAAGGCGGCAATGAAGACCGGTTTTGTCTGCGGATAAAGCCCGGCGTTCATAGGTTGTTTCTCCGTTGGGAGGTGACAACATGAGTGTGAGTGACGTAATTTTATTACTTAATCTTCTCGCTGTTGTTATCTTTGGAGTTATTAATATAACTAAAAAGAAATAACCGCCTACCATAGCGGTAAACGGCGTTTCCTTCAAGTATAACATATTTTTAGAGGAACGACCGCCACTGCAATGGCAAGCCGCCTTGTTGCTTTTTATTATACCACGAAATATCAATCTGTCAACCGTTTCGAGTAGTTTTCGGAGCGGTTTTTTCTGCGGTTTTAATCATTATTTTTGCTTTTTCTTGTGGGCTTGACGTTTAAGTCTGATTGGAACGTCCCGAATATGCTTCCCTGCGTTTGCTCAAACTCTTTAATGCTGTCCCTTATTAATATTAGAATCTGACTATTTACAGACCTCGCCTCATAATCAGCTATATAAGTCAGCTTTTCTAACATTTCTTCTTCAATTCTAATAGAAACGCTCTTTACAGCCATAAAATCACCTCAAAACATATTACGAGTTTATTCTACAGCTATTGCATGATACGATGTTGATAACAGATATACCGTATATCTACATTATTTTTGAGGTAGTATTCACGAATTCAGCAGTTGTTGATTCAAACAGGGAATGCTCTTTATCGGTTTTATAAGCTTATAATCTTCACCGCTTAGCAACATCTCGGCTGTCAGCAGTTCCGTATTCACGATTCATAGCTTTTACCGAGACAACCCATTGCTTGCCGAATTTGCAAACATCAACTCCGTTGACGAGCTTCCCGTAGGTTACTGCTTTGCGGAGCGTACTTTCATTCAAGCCCCAAAGCTGTGTAGCATCACTGAACGACATTAATCCGTCAAACGGAGTGTCAACCTGAACTCCGTTGTCCCAAAGCTCGTCGCAAGAGAGGTCAAGCTCATCATTCCAAATAATACCGTATCCGCCGATGTCAACAGCTACGCCGGAAAATTCTTCTTCATTTTTTAATGCGATAAAAGCAGGAAGCTGTTCAAATAATGTCTTTACATCATATATTTTTGTGACGCCCTCGCAAAATTGAACGCTCAATTTATAATCCGGCATTGCCCAAACATTTTTTATTTTGTGAAACATAGCGGCACCTCCTTATTCAAGCGGCATAATGCTTCTGAAGTCCTGAGTTTCCCAAATTTCTTTCAATTCATCTTTATGCAAGCCAATCCATTCCTGTACCATTGCAAGTGCTTTGGGCGGCAAATATCCTTCTAACACTTTTCCGGTCATGAAATCAATTGCCGCAACATCTTCATTATATATTGCATGGATATGCGGTGGGTTATGCTCTTTTTGCAAAAAGTACATTCTAATAATAATTCCATAAAATCTCGATAAGACAGGCATATCAGTACCTCCGTTATTTTCGTTTACTATATCATATCACTATACCGTGATTTTGTCAATGAGGATTTTCGGAATAAGCAGTAAATCGGCAAGTACAATATCATTTATCGAACCCCGACAAACTGCCGCACCATAGACAACCACAAATAATAATGCTATAATGATTTGAAGTTCATAACTCCGACTGAAAGAGTCGCTCTCACGGCGAAGCCGTTCCCGATGCCGTTTTGCGTAAATTGCCCCATCGGCACAAACGTTCTTCTGACGCCCGACGCAATTCTTTCGGTTTACACGGAATTTTCGGTATAATCAGCACAGTTATTATTAATACTATTCATAAAAAACGGGAGACAATAAAATGGCTAACGAGTCCGTATCAAATAAGCAGGACAGCGGCAAAGAAAACGAAAAATTAAATCTGTCGGCGATAATTAAAAATCCCTTGGGCACTGTTGCGGTAAGATACGCCTTATCCTCAGCTGCGGCATTTGCAGTGGACTATATCCTGCTTCTTATTTTTGAGCGAATATTTTCACATTTGAGCGTTGCAATGGAGCTTGCGGCGGTGATAGCGTTTGCTTTCAGCTCGCAGATTAATTTTCATATAAACAGACTTTGGGTGTTTAAATCAAACAAATCCGTGTGGGCTGAAATGGGCGGATATTACGCTCTGGCGGCAGTAAGCTTTTCGGTCAAGACGTTTGTTTTAATGGAGCTGATGGTCAGGGCAATACATTTGCCGACATGGATTGCCAAGCCGATTGCAGAGGCTGTTATGTTCGTCGTTAATTTTATCGTTCAGAAAAAGCTGATATTTTTCAAAAAGGATCGCAGAAACGCAGAAATATCAGACAAATAGTATATTGGTTTAAGAATATTACAGTAGGTAATCTAAAATCATGCCGAAATCAGCGAATATTAATAATCGGGTTGACAATTTAAGGATTTGTATATATTATTAATGTAACAAAAACTGTTCCCGACAAAAAGCTGTCTGCATTTATTTAACAGTGCATCGGCTTGTGGGGACAAATGAAAGGACAGCTTGATATGAAAGCAACATTACTTGTATTGGCGGCAGGACTCGGTTCACGCTTCGGAGGAGATAAGCAGATATCCCATGTCGGACCCAACGGCGAGCTTTTGATGGAATATTCCATTCACGACGCTATCGAAGCAGGGTTTAAAAAAGTTGTATTCGTTTTGAAGCAGGAGATGGTCGAAACAGTTAAAAGCACTGTCGGAGAAAAGTTTAAGGACAGAGTTGAGCTTTGCTACTGCGTTCAGGACTACTCATCCGTGCCGTCATTTTATAAAGTTCCGGATGAGAGAACAAAGCCCTTCGGCACAGTACACGCAGTTCTTTGCGGCAAGGACTGCTTAAGCGATCCGTTCGCAACAATTAATGCCGACGACTACTACGGCACAGAGTGCTTCAAGTTGATGTATGACTTCCTTGAAAATCTCAAGGACAAGAGCGAAGCCGCTATGGTTACATACATCTTAAAGAATACTGTAAGCGAAAACGGCGGCGTTACAAGAGGCATATGCACCGTTGAAAACGGCAAGCTTGTCAGGGTCGACGAAACGGGCGGAATAGAGCCTAAAAACGGCGAAATCGTCAGCGCAAACGGCACAGTCAATCCCGACGCAGAGGTTTCAATGAACTTCTGGGGCTTCCATCCCGATACTCTCAAGAGAATGAATAAGTACTTTGAGGACTTCCTGAAAGAAATCAAGCCCGATGAGCTTAAGGCAGAGTGCCTGCTTCCTGTCATGATAAACGATTTCCTCAGCACAAACGAGCTGACAGTTTACGCAGCTCCGTCTCACGACAAGTGGTTCGGCATAACCTATAAGGCTGATAAAGAGGACGTTGAAAATAAGCTTAAAGCATTGCACCGTGAAGGCGTTTACCCCGACAAGCTTTAATCAAAAACGTCAGCGACCGTGTGAATAGTATTATTATTGTCATTATCTGTCTTATAGCTGCAGCAGTCTTTCCGTATTGTCTTATTAATGCGATAAAAACCGAGGACGACCTTGAGGAAAAGGTCTTCACAACAGCAAGCTGCGTCAGCTTTGCTGCATTAATCGGACTGATCTTATTTATAGTTTTGCATTCATAAAAACCAAACCGCCGCCGTCCGGCAGAAATCGGACAGCGGTGGTTTTTTCATGCGGCTTTATAAAGCGCAGACGCTTATTTGTATCTTCTGACGATAACAGAAGCGTTGGTGCTTCCTATGCCGCTTCCGACAGTGAGATAAATAGGTCTTGAGGCGTCAAAGTTTCGAACGGTTATGATGTCGCCGGCATCGGCGGTTACAATAACGCTTCCTGCGGCAATATCGGCAGCCGAGCTTGTTCCGAATATTCCTCCCGGGATAGGTGCGCCGTTTTTGGCGACGGTCAGCTGATTGGCAGTGTTGCCTGTGAAGTAAACGGTAATTTCATAGTCACCGGCGTTGCCGAGCTTGATTGCGGCAGTTCCCGGAACATGGGTGATGTTACCGCTGATAACGCCGTTGTTTGTGAAGGCAATATCTGTGTTGGCAGGAACGGTCTTTTCATCAGTGTTGTAAACGTGTGCATACTCAGCCAAAGTGTTTCCTGTAGCTCCGTCTGCACCGGTAGCACCGGTTGCACCTGTAGCTCCTGTTGCGCCGGTTGCTCCGGTAGGACCGGTT
>DKWG01000054.1:5618-15954 GCA_002491605.1 Ruminococcus sp. UBA7158 | reverse complement strand
ACCTGTGACGCCTGTTACACCGGTAACGCCTGTAGCACCTGTAGCTCCCGTCACACCTGTTGCGCCTGTAGCACCCGTGACACCTGTAGCTCCTGTTACACCGGTTGCTCCGGTAGGACCGGTTACGCCTGTAGGACCCGTTGCACCTGTTGCACCGGTTACACCTGTGACGCCTGTTACACCGGTTGCTCCGGTTGCACCCGTAACACCGGTAACGCCTGTAGCACCTGTAGCTCCCGTCACACCTGTTGCGCCTGTAGCGCCCGTGACACCTGTAGCTCCTGTTACACCGGTTGCTCCGGGAGCTCCGGTAGCACCGGTTGCACCTGTAACGCCTGTTGCGCCGGTAGCTCCTGTAGCGCCCTTAGGGCCTGTAACTCCCGTAGGACCTATGCAGCATCTTGTACAGCAATGAGGACAATCTCTGTCAAGCTGTTCGCAGCAGCATCCGACGGGAGTTATCTCAAGGCTTTCGCCGTTTGCACAATTATATGTCGGCATAAAATGTGCCCCTTTCATAGATTAATAGTATCGAAATAGCGTTTGTTGTATAAATATTCCTTGCCGTCCGGCTTGAATTGACCTGCAAGCTCGTTGTAATGCTCGGCGTCCCGAGTCTCGCCCAATCTGTCGCAGATAAGCGCAAGCTGGATATATGGGATATACCCCATGTAATCCCGATGGACAAAGCTGAATTTTGAGCTTTTTGCCCTTACGGCGCACAGATACCAAAACCTTGCCGCTTCAAGGTCGTTCATATCCAAAAAAGCCCTGCCGATTCCGCAGCACATATCCGCTCCGGGAGCACCGAACTCAAGACCTTTTAAAAGGGTACGCAGCCCTTCGGCTTTGTCGCCCTCGTCAAGATATATACCTGCAAGCTCCAGACAGCATGACGCTCTGTTTTCGCTCCACGCCTCGGGGGCGTTTATGCAAAGGGAGTAATAATGCTTTGCGCTGTCAGTGTCGCCTGACCACGAAAGCTCCCTTGCGTAGTAATAGCATTCTCTCGGCGAGAGCTTCTTGCCGGATTCCAAAAGCTTGGCAAAGATTCTGAGGTTTCTCCCCTTATCCCTCGATTCCTTGCCGAGATGGGATACATAGGCGTCGGAACGGATAATAATTCCGCGCGGCGGCATGGCTTCGTGAATAGCTCCCTCAAAGATAAATCCTGAGCCTAATCTGACTATTCTTTCCCTGTCAAAGCTGACGGTCGGACTGCCGTTTCTGTCGAATGAAACGTTATACGGCATGAAAACCATGTCGGGACGGGTAATATCAAGCTCTGCAAGCGTCTGTATCAGTAAAGGACGGCTTTTTTCGTCCACAACATCGTCGGCGTCGAGCCACATTGCGTAGTCTCCCGTAGCCTTGGAAAAGGCAAAGTTTCTCGCCGCCGAAAAATCGTCGCACCATTCAAAGTCGAACACCTTGTCGGTGTAAATGTGAGCCGTATCCTTAGTGCCGTCCGACGAGCCGGTGTCGACTATAATTATCTCATCGAATATACCCTTTACCGATTCAAGACAGCGCAAAAGCGTTTTCTCTTCATTTTTAACAATCATACAAAGTGAACAGGTCATGGCGTCCTCCGAAATTTCAATGCTGTGATACATACTATGTACAAGTCGTTGATGTGGTGACAGCAATCAGCACCGCAGATGGTATCAGGTAAATAAAAAACCGCTCCGAAAACTATTCGAAACGGTTGACATCGCAAATACTTCATAAATATTTATCACTTATCGATATATAAAAGCTTATGCCGAGTCCTTAAACCTTCCGACTCGGCATAAGCTTTTAATCAAAATTACTCCCCTGTATATTCAACTAAGACAGCGCTTGATACTCCCTCTATTGCGCTGAGCGTGTCGACGAAGGCTGTGTCGCCCTTTTTCACCTTGACGTCTACTGTCAGCTCGGTTTCACCCTTGTACTTTGCTTTTCCCCTTATTTTTGCTTTGCCGAGCTTTGAAATCTCAGCGTCGACGTTTTCAGCCGCCGTGTCAGCATATTTAACGACTAAAACGTAGGTTGTTCTGCCCTTGCCCAAAACAACAAAGAGTATGTAAATAATCGAGATAGACGCTGTTGCTATCAGTGAGAACGGATAAAGACCTGCGCCCGAGGTTATGCCTGCCGCTATTCCCCAGAACAAGAAGCCGACGTCCAGCGGGTCCTTAACAGCCGAGCGGAATCGAACAATTGAAAGCGCACCGACCATTCCGAGCGAAAGAACTAAGTTTGAGCCGATTGTTATTACTACGAATGCGGTTACAACGGTGGTCATAACTATAAGTACGGCAAAGTTCTCGCTGTACACTGCCCCGCGGTAGAATGCCTTGTAAACAAAGTAGATGACCAAAGCACAGATTGCTGCGCAGGTGAGCGATACTAATATGTACGACACAGTCAAGTGCTCAATAAGTCCCAACTGCTCAATGCTTTCCTTTAAAACTGATTTAATGCTGTTCATAACTTATAATGTCCTTTCTTTGTATGCTGTTTTAAAAACATTTCGGCTTAAGCTGCGACAGCTTGTCACGGCAAAGACAGAACTTTGAAAGCGCCAGCTTCTGACCGTGCGCTCCGGAAACAATCTGCGCTATGTGCTTGGGGATGAATTCATCGTATTTGACCTCAAAAATCACCGACCCGTCAGGAAAAACCGGAAGAGTAACAAGGCTTCTGTCGAAAATATCGGCGCTTGTTATTCCTGCGTGAAGAGCCTTGTCAAATGTCAGCCTGACGTTTCCCATCGGGTGAACATAAGCCTCTCTGTCATAGTCGACAACCACCGACGGCGAAAGCCCCTTTCCCGTTGCCTTTGAAAGCACCTCTTTTGACACCTCGTCGTCAAACCTGTAAAGCTCGAAAAAATCGCCCTTTATTATCCCTTGGGCGGCGGCAAGGTCGATAGACGAGCTGCGCTTTCTTATCATTGTGCCCCGCTTTTCCTTGCATTCAAGCTTAACAGCGTCGCTTGAGTAATTGTATATCCTTACTCTGTATTTTTTTCTGTCTGCTACGCCTGAAAGCTTTTCATAGTAGGCAGTTTTCATAATATCGTCAAGATAAAGACTTCTTATAAAGTAGTCGCCCGACTCCAATGTATATTTATCCTGCTTTAAAATCGCCTGAAGCCTTGAACGCATGAGCAAATAATCGGCTTGGGTTAAAAGCAGCTTTATTTCGTGCCTGAACTTTCCCTTTGAAAGCGGCATATTCTTATCACATCCTTTGCAGGGTATATTTTAAAGCCGCGGTTCCCGGAAAATGCCGCTCGAGCTGTTTCAGATTTTTTTATTCCTTAAAAATCCGAAGGTCAGCCGACAGACCTGCGCCTTATTCGTATAAAGCGCATTGATAAGCAATTTCCGTGTTCAAAAAACCTTGTGCTCCTATAGAGTATACAGCATTAACGCAGCACTTGCAAGCATTCTTAACAAAAAACATAATTATTTGTTTACAACGCACAAAAAATCTGCTATTATATATACACTGCAATTTATAAAAGCATAGAAGAAGCCTATTTCGGTCGGCTGACGTGCCGCCTTGCGTAAAGCACAGGCTTTATCAATAGATATTAAGAGCTTTCAGCTTATTATGCCCTGTCAGGAAAGGAAGATTTTCATATGTCCGAACGATCAAGCAACAAAATAAAAGCGGTAGTGATCATTGCCGTTGCCGCCTTGTTTATACTTGCTGTTGTAATAACCCTTTCAGCCGAACGCTGGGTGACATTTCATCCCACGCCCGTAAAATCCGTCACGGCAGACGAGCTTGATGCAGGCGCTCTGCCGCCGGAAAAAATCGGCTCTACCAATTCGTCTCCGGTCAAATTCTCTTTGGATTGCGGCTTTTATTCAAGCGGCGAAAAGCTTTATCTTTCCGCTGAAAACGCCGTAAAAATTCTGTACACAAAAAACGGCGACGACCCGAGGACAGACGGCAAGCCCTATATGGACGGCATAAACCTAAGGGCAAGCAGCGATAAGGGCTGCTCCCCTTACTCTATAACCGCCTGCGCCGTGTATGAGGACGGAAGCTTTTCCGAGCCGGTCACAAGAAGCTACTTTGTGGACGCAGATATAGCAAGCCGCTTTGACTGCTTGGTATTTTCCGTTACGATTGACCCGGATATGCTTTATAACTATGAGGATGGAATCTTTATCCTCGGCAAAATGCGTGACGATTACCTTGCGACAAATCCGACAAAGCAGATTCAGCCGACAGACCCTGCAAACTGGAACCAAAGGGGTATGCAGGGCGAGCGTCCTGCTTATTTAGAGGTATATGAATACGACGGAACCTGCGTTATCTCGCAAAAATGCGGAATGAGAATTTTCGGCGGATGGTCAAGAGCCAACGACCAGAAGAATTTAAGATTCTATGCAAGAAGCGAGTATGACGAGGTCAACAACCGCTTCCGCTATGAGTTCTTCCCCGACGCCGTCGATTCAAACGGCGATAAGCTTAAGTCGCAGAAGAAGCTTTCATTAAGAGCCTGCGCAAACGACAACGGTGCGCTCTTTGCCCGTGACGACACAATGTCGTATCTTGCAATGGACGCCGATGTTGACGCTAAGCACTCCCGCCCTGCCGCAGTATTCTTGAACGGCGAGTACTACGGCTTTGCATGGTGTCAGGAGGTGTTCTCTCAGGACTGGCTGGACCATAAATACAACGTCACAGACGGCACTTGGGACATTGTAAAGGGCTGTGAGTACATGATTAAGGACGACCCCGACAGCGAACGCTCCGACATAGCAAAGGCGGACTGGGAGAAGATGTATTCATATGCCTATAAGGACTTGACCGACGACGCTACGTTTGCCGAGCTTGAGCAGCTGCTGGATATCGACAACTTCTTGACCTACTATGCGCTTAATTCCTATATAGGAAACGGCGACTGGCCTAATAACAACTACAAGGCATATAGATATGTTTCAGGCGATACGTCTCTTGCTTCAAATGACGAACGCTTCGACGGCAGATGGCGCTTTATGCTGTTTGACACCGATTTCAGCCTCGGTCTGTACAATACCGACTTCCTGGAGCGCCACATAGCATATCTGTTTAATGAGACATATTTTAACCGCCAGCCCGTCGACTGGGATTTAGACGTCCATGACGACGGCGAAAAGTATCGCCGCAGCGACCTTTTGATTTCAATGTGCAAGCGGCAGGACGTCAAGGAAAAATTCATTTCAATAATGTTTGACATGATGAACTATTACTATGAGGGCTATAAGGTGGGCGATAAGCTTGACGAGATGCACACGCTCAGACTTCACGAACTTGTCGCAGCCGCCAACGAGGGCAGAGCGTCGACATGGAGCGTATCCGGAGAGCTTAAAAAAGCCAAGGACTGGATCAAAATGCGCCCGTACGCCGCTAAGAGACAGCTTGCAAGCGTGTTCTCCGAATACGACAGCGAGCAGGTCTACAAGGTAAGCTTCGAGCCGACGGAGCACGCAACCGTTAAAATCAACACAGCGTCAATAACATATGACGAAACCTACGCCTACAGCGGCGAATATTTCAAGGGTCTTAGCATCCCGATAAGCTGTCAGGCTGACGAGGGCTATGAGTTTGAATACTTCGTTATAAACGGCGTCAAGATTTATGACAGCGAAACGGTTATATCCGACGAGCTGTACGGCGACAGCATTGAGATTGAAGTGTCTGTTAAAAATGCGTCGGCAGGCATTGACATTTATGAGGTCTCCTATAAGGGCGCGCAGGACTACATCGTTTTGAAGAATAGGGGTACACAGGTCGTCACAACAAAGGGTCTTGCCTTTGTCGACAATGACACAAACGAAGCCTTTGTTTTGCCGGTGGCAGAAATCAAGCCCGGAAAAACCCTGAAAATAGTCTGCAAAAACTATTCAAGAAACGATGCTCTGGGCAGCATAACCTGCGGATTTTCACTTAAAGAGGGTGAAACGCTCAAGCTTTTAGGCGAAAACGGCAATGTAATAAAAGAAATTTACTTAAGAGACGCCGCTAAAGGCTCTGCTTTAAGGCTTGATGAGTCGAGCGGTAGGTATGCCGCCGTAACGCCGTTCCCGAAGCAAAGAACACTTGATGCCGAGCTTCCCTCATGGGGAAAACACGGCGGCTGGGGATGGTAATAAACTTTATCCGATACTTTAGAACAAGTTTAAATAATTAAGGAGATGCTTATATGTCTGAGACAAAAATCACCTGCGATTCAACCTGCGACCTCACCGACGAGCTGTATGAAAGATGCGGCGCCGAGGTCATGCCCTTGGGAGTATACGTCGGAGAGGAGCTTAAAAGAGACGGAGTTGACATAGACCCGTTCGGAGTGTTTGAATATGTCGACAAAACGGGAGTTTTGCCGAAAACCTCGGCTATGTCGGTTCAGGAATACTACGATACCTTTAAAAAGTACACAGATCAGGGCATGAGCGTTATCCATATAAATATATCAAGCGAGTTTTCCTCCTGCTATCAAAACGCCTGCATTGCGGCGTCCGAGCTGGAAAACGTATATGTTATAGACTCAAGAAACCTTTCGAGCGGCTCCGGTCATTTGGTTATGAGAGCGCATGAGATGGCACAGGAGGGCCTGCCGGCAGCGCAGATTGCAGACGAGCTGAACCGCATAAAGGAAAAGCTCGACGTCAGCTTCGTTCTGCAAACGCTGAACTATTTGCAAAAGGGCGGAAGATGTCCGAGCGTAGTTGCACTCGGAGCAAATATTTTAAAGCTGCGCCCTGAGATTGAGGTCATAAACGGCAAAATGACGGTCGGCAAAAAGTATCGCGGTTCGATGGAAAAATCAATTTCGGATTACGTCAGAGGACGGCTTCAGGGCAGAGATGATATAGACACCAAAAGGATTTTTATAACCCATTCCCATGTCCCGGATGAGCTTGTTGCGAAGGTCAAAGAGCTTGTAAAGGAGCTTCAGCCGTTTGATGAAATTCTTGAGACATATGCCGGATGCACGGTTTCAAGCCATTGCGGCCCCTGCTGCTTAGGAGTGCTGTTCTTTAAAAAGTAGGGTACATATATATTTATTCATGATTTACTTAGGCTTCTTTCGCTTGCCTTTTAATCATCCCAAAGGCATTCACTGTAGTGTGTAGGATTAGTACTGATTCCAAAAAGCCTTATATGACCTTTTTCAAGGAAATCAGCCTTGACACGTCATTCAAAAAACTGTATAATATTAATTTAAGAATACGGTGCGTTTGTGCGATTTGTGACTTGCCGACACCGTAAATATATATTTTATCCGGAGGACTTGAATAATGGCTATAAAAGCAACGACAATGTCGCGCGAGGGATTCCAAAAGCTTCAGGAAGAGCTTGAATATTTAGTAACTATAAGACGTAAAGAGGTAGCCGACAAGCTCAAAGAAGCTCGTTCATACGGTGACCTTTCGGAAAACGCAGAATATGATGAAGCAAAAAATGAGCAGGGCTTGCTTGAAGCTCAGATTGCAGACCTTGAAGTTGTTATTGCCAACGCCATTATTGTTGACGACGGCAGTCTGTCCTTAGATGAAGTGGGCATAGGCTCATTTGTAAAGCTCAAGGACTTCGAGCTTGATGAAATTTTAGAGTATCAGATAGTAGGTTCGACCGAATCAGACCCCGACAACAACAAGATTTCCGATGAATCGCCTATCGGCAAGGCTTGCCTTAAGAAAAAGGTCGGAGATATTTTCGAGGTTGAAGTTCCGTCGGGAACACTTAAGTTTGAAGTTTTGAATATAGACAAGTAACCATCGCTGAAAGCAGGCGCAGAAAAGTCAGGCTTGCGCCCGGAAAGGAATGACATTAAGATGGCTGACGAAATTTTAATGAACCCCTCGGAAGAGGAGATGTCGAGCGAAGAATTAAACTCGCTCATCAAGATAAGAATGGACAAGCTCGACGCATTAAAGCAGGAGGGCAAGAATCCGTTCGAGATAACAAAGTTTGATTTCAACACCACAACTCAGGATTTAAGAGCATACTACGAAGCCGAGGAGCAAAAAGCCAAGGACGCCTGCGGCGACGACGCCGAAAAGCTCAACGAGGCAATCGAAGCCATAAAGGCTGTCAATTTCAGCATTGCAGGCAGAATAATGAGCTGGAGAGACATGGGCAAGGCAAACTTCATCGACATTCAGGATGTGTCGGGAAGAATGCAGTGCTATGTCAGGATGAACGATATCGGCGAGGAATCCTTTGCAGAGTTTAAAAAGTGGGATATCGGCGACATTGTCGGCATAGATGGCTTTGTATTCAGAACAAGAAGAGGAGAAATCTCCATTCATGCAAGAAAGATTACCCTTCTTTCCAAGTCGCTTATTCCCCTGCCCGAAAAGTGGCACGGACTTAAGGACAGAGACACCCGCTACCGCCAGAGGTATGTTGACCTCATCGTCAGCCCCGAGGTAAAGGATACCTTCAGAAAGCGCAGTCAGATAATGCGTGAGCTAAGAGCATACCTTGATTCAAAGGGCTTTTTGGAGGTTGATACTCCTATTTTGACTCCGTTTGAAATAGGTGCTTCCGCAAGACCGTTTTTGACACATCACAATGCCCTTAATATGGACATGGTTTTGAGAATAGAAACAGAGCTTTACTTAAAGCGTTTGGTTGTCGGCGGAATGGACAGGGTTTACGAGGTCGGACGTATTTTCAGAAACGAAGGCATGGACACCAAGCATAACCCCGAGTTTACAACAATTGAGCTTTATCAGGCGTATACAGATTTCCACGGCATGATGGATTTGGTTGAAGAGATGATGAAGACGGTTGCCCAAAACGTCTGCGGAACTCTGACAATTGAGTATCAGGGCAAGACCATAGACCTTTCTCACTGGGAAAGACTCACCATGGTTGAAGCCGTTAAGAAGTACTCAGGCGTTGACTTTAACGACTGGAAGACCGACGAAGACGCTGTAGCTTGTGCCAACGAGCACCATGTAGCTTTGCCTGAGGTTCCGACAAAGGGCGCAATCTTAGCTGAGTTCTTCGACGCTTACGTTGAAGAAAACCTCATTCAGCCGACATTTATCTATGACTACCCTGTTGAGATAAGTCCGCTTGCAAAGCGCAAGCCGAGCGACCCTGCGTTTACAGAGCGCTTTGAGTACTTTATCAACGCAACAGAGTTCGGAAACGCATTCAGCGAGCTTAACGACCCGATTGACCAGAAGGAGCGCTTTGAGCGTCAGGTTGACCAGCGCAAGGAGCTTGACCCCGAGAGCAAGGCACAGGTGGACTACGACTATGTAACCGCCCTCGAATACGGTCTGCCCCCGACGGGAGGCTTGGGCTTCGGTGTAGACAGGCTTGTCATGCTGCTGACTGACAGCGCTTCAATCAGGGATGTTTTGCTGTTCCCGACAATGAAGCCTCTCCCGAACGAAAACTAAGGAAATAACGGGGTTTTGATAGGTTTTGCCGGGTTTCGTTAATCCAAATTTACCCCGAAAAAAGGGGTTTACGACAAATTTACGACAAATGACTTCGAGGACAAAGGCGGATTTTTACGACAAATCGCTGTCGTAAACACCGTGAATCGAAAATCGTTAATCCAGTGGCTTCATTGTAGTGGCTACATCGTAAAAGCGGCAAAAAAGCCTTGTGAAATGGGTGTCCGCAGTCGTTTACGACAGGAAAATCCGAGTTATTTACGACAACGAAAACAGAGCTTCAATCTTACGGTTGAGGCTCTATTTTTTGTCTGAAAATCGTATCCTTTTCTGATTTCTGTATTTTCGTATAATGAAGATGTCAGGAGGTGCGTTAGATGAAGCAAAAGAATTTTCATATATATTTAACCGAGCAGGAACGCACTCAGGTCATAGGTGCTTTAATTGAACTCAAAAACAGCCTTATAGCACAAGGCAGATATACCGACGCAGTAGACGATATACTTATAAAACTTACGAAGGCTCGAAAGAAACGCCTTGCTGTGCATTACATTTGAATAAGATAGGTTAAGCCGCTTGTTTCTCTTATTTGAGAAGCAGGCGGCTTTTTTGCGTTCTGAAAAATTTTTTTGAAAAAATTTCAAAACAGAGTCCCCAAAGCGTGTCTCTCAGTGGGAACAAGTGAAGGGGTTAAAAAACCACTCCTAAACGGAGTGCCTCCCTTCGCTGCATTTTGACAACTGAATATACAGGCACTAAGGACTTTATTTCTGATGATAGCCCGAAGGAGGGTACGCCACAACCTCTCTTATTTGAGAATGAGCGAGAACCCCCGTCCTGAAACTCGGATTGCTACCGAGCTTGGCAATGACAGTCAGAATGATAATGATACTTCCGTAAGCGGCTGGCGGAGAACCCGGCAGAGG
>DKWG01000054.1:0-5316 GCA_002491605.1 Ruminococcus sp. UBA7158 | reverse complement strand
CGGAGAACCCGGCAGAGGTGAAATCCCTATGATACGGTGCAGCACACCGTAGCCTTAGTGCTTCCCGTACAAAGCAAATCGCTTTCCGCAGGGGGCGTTGAGAACAAATACTGCGGCTGATACATAGCCGACTTTATATAAGAACGGTTATGAATACAGCGAAAGGAGGAAAAGCGCAAGATGTCAAACTGTAAAACCATAGCGATATGCAATCAGAAAGGCGGTGTGGGCAAAACCACAACGGCGGTCAATCTCGGTATCGGACTTGCTATGCAGGGCAAAAAGGTACTCCTTGTGGACGCTGATCCGCAGGGAGATTTAACCACCTGTCTCGGCTGGCAGGATACGGACGAGTTACCCGTTACAATCTCGGATAAGCTGCTTTCCGTTATTACGGATAAGAACGAAAACCCGTATAGCGGCATACTCAGGCACGAGGAAGGCGTGGATTTAGTTCCGTCCAATCTTGAATTATCGTCAATGGAAATGAGCCTTGTCACCGCTATGTGCAGAGAAATGGTAATGAAAAACTACCTGAGTGAAATCAAAGGCAATTACGACTATGTTCTAATAGACTGTATGCCTTCGCTCGGTATGATTACCCTGAACGCTCTCACAGCGGCGGACAGCGTGATTGTACCCGTGCAGGCTCAGTATCTTCCGGCGAAGGGAATGACGCAGCTTCTCACGACCATATCCAATGTGAAGCGGCACTCAAACCCGCAGCTAAATATTGACGGTATTCTTCTAACCCTTGTGGACGGGAGAACAAACCTTGCCAAAAGCACCGTAGACGCATTGCGGGAGCAGTTCGGAAGCCATATCAGGATTTACCGCACGACAATTCCCATTGCCGTAAAAGCCGCAGAGGTAAGCTCAAAGGGCAAGAGCATTTACGCCTACGAGTCAAACAGCACGGTGTCTAAGGCTTATGCCGACTTCACAAGGGAGGTGTTAGCCGATGGCAGGCAGAAAGAGCGACTTCGTTCTGTCAACGAAAAGTCTCGATGACCTGTTCTCTACCCAAGAGGAACGGGACGAGGCGAAGCTGCAAAAAATCAGGGATATTCCGCTGACTGAGATTGACGGTTTTCCCGACCACCCTTTTCAGGTGCGGGAAGATGAGGATATGTTTCAGCTTGTGGAGAGTATCAAGGAGCGTGGCGTTATTACCCCGGCTACCGTCAGGCAGAAAGAGGACGGCAGATATGAGCTTGTTTCAGGACACAGACGAAAAAAGGCTTGCGAGCTTGCCGGATTTGAAACGCTCCGTTGTGAGGTTGTCGAGCTGACAAAAGACGAAGCCACGATTTTAATGGTAGAGAGCAATTTCCAGCGGTCGCAGATACTTCCCTCGGAGAAGGCTTTTGCCTATAAAATGCGGCTGGAAGCAATGAAACGACAGGCGGGCAGACCGAGCAAAGAAAATTTAGTCCCAGTGGGACAAAATTATTCGAGGGAAGAACTTGCTTCTCAAAGTGGGGACAGTCAAACACAAATTCAGCGTTATGTTCGCCTTACAAACCTTGTCCCCGAACTGCTTGAACTTGTTGACGAGGGCAAAATCAAAATGCGTCCTGCGGTGGAGCTTTCGTATCTCGATGAGGACTGCCAGCGTGATGTAGTGGACGAAATCGACTTAAACGACTGCACACCCTCACACGACCAGACAATCCGTATGCGAAAGTTTTTTAACGAAGGGAAGCTGACCACCGAAGCGGTACAGGCGATTATGAGCGAGGAAAAACCAAACCAGCGTGAAAAAATCATACTGCGTGGGGATAAGGTGCGGAGCCTGATTCCGAAAAGCGTTCCGCTTAATCAGACGGAGGAATATATCTGCAAGGCATTGGAGCATTACGGCAGGGTTATGAAAAACCGTGCCGACCGTGACAGCAGATAGGCGGAGTATGCTTTTTACTTTCCCCTTCCTCACACTCTAACCCCTTGATTACTACCTGACTATCCGAGAAAAAAATACTATCTCACTCATTCAAGCTATCTCAAAAAGTATATCTGTCTTGGCAGTCAAAGCCGCCTTCATTTCGCACCGTTGCTTAAAACGCAATTCTCGGCTACAATGGAGAAAAGAAAAGCAAAGGAGCGTGGAGGATATGAAAAAGAGAATCGCAGTTTTAACGGCAATGCTTTTAGTCTTGGGATTAATGGGCTGCAACAGTACCACAGCAAAGAATAATCCGCCCGAACCGTTTTCTTCTTCGGAGAGTAATGAAATATCCTCCGATACAGATACGCTTCCGGCAACAGAAGAAACAAGTGAGGTTGAGCAAACGCCCGAATCGACACAAAGCACCGAGCCTGCCGAAACGCAGAGTACCGCAGAAGTAAGGGATACGGAAAGCAGCAAGCCAAAAGAGCCGGAGCAGACCGCCGTACAGACTTCTGTTCCACAGGACGAGCCACCACAGAAAACAGAAAGCGAAACACCAACAGTTACACCCGAAACAGAAGCTCCGCCGCCTGCACCGCCCGTTCAGACGGAAACGACAGAAAGCGCACCGCCGCAGGAAACACCGCCTCAGCCAAAATCTATTTACGATTTTGAATTTGACATCGACGCTATCCGTGCAGAACTGATTGCGGTTGGTGAAGGAATGGGGCTGACGCACAGCGGCGATTTAACGCCGGATACGGCTTCTTGGTCTACCCCTGTTACAGCTTCCCCGGATTTTCAGGGAGCTAACTTGGAAAGACGGTTAAAAGATTATGTGCAGTCTATGCCGGGACTTATCACGGCATACGGCGGCAATCCAATTCAATATTTCACGATTTACGCAGAGCCGCTCGGAGGCGGCAGTTACCGGATTTACTTCCTGTACTAAATCGTGAGCAAACCATTTCCCTCTGTCAAAACAGACAGGGGGATTTTTTATACCTAAAAACGAAAGGACGGTATATCTTTATGAAACATTTTTTGAAAAATAAAGGAAAGCGATTGACAGCGGCGGTCTTGTCTGCCGTGATGTGTCTGATGGCTCTGCCTATGTCCGCCTTTGCCTTTACTGCCGAGGAGGGCAAAAGTGTAGAAGCCTATTACGGCTCTTACTATCTCGGCTCAGACGGAGATTATTATCGCTCTGCCGATTATGACTTTATCGCTTATGATAATAACGGAAACACAAGCCTTCACTCTCATGACGGCGGAGGAAAAAGAGCCAAGCTGATGATTCGTGACGGGAGCGGCGAAAGACAGCTTATGTGTATTGAGTCCGGCGTGGATTACAATGCCGGGGGCAGTTATGAAAGCACAAGCGGAAAAAACAGCTCCTATTTTCAGAATCTCCCGGTTTCTGTCCAGTACGGCATTATGCTGACCTCTCTTTACGGCTGGCAGCCCGGAAGGACAGCGCCGATTAACGGCACAAACGAGGACGATTTCTCGATTGCCACGCAGACAATCCTTTGGGAGTATCAGCAGCAGTTAAGAACAAGTCCTACGACCTTGCAGGCTAACAGCTACGGTATTCGTGGCGATAACTATTTCCGAATGATTCAGGGCAGACCTGCCGAGCAGTGCTATAACTGGATATTGTCTCAGATGAAAACCCATTCGACAGTTCCAAGCTTTGCTTCCAATCAGGCAGGCGGCGCACAGACCTATACCCTGAAATACAATCAGGCACAGGACAATTACAGCCTGACTTTAACCGATACCAACAACCTTTTGGCGGACATTCATTTTACTTCCGATAAAGGGATTACTGTTACACGAAACGGCAACGAATACACCTTTACTTCTAAGAAGATGATTGAAAATGCTGTCGGCGTATCCGCTCAGAAAATTATTCCTACTGCCGTTGGCAATCTCCTTATTTGGGGACACCCCGGCAAGCAGACAATGGTATCCGGTGCGGAAGATCCCGTGTACTTCTATATGAACATCAAGACTGAGACAACGGGAATCGGTCATATCGTCAAACACTCGGAGGACGGAAAAGTAGACGGTATTCGTTTTACAGTCAGCGGAAACGGCGTAAACAAGACCGTTACCACAAAGGCAGACGGTACGGTGGATATAGAGCTTATGCCCGGCGTTTATACGGTGACAGAAGAAAGCATTGAAAAATATGAGCCGCAGAAGGTGCAGCGTGTCACGATTGTAAGCGGCGGCACATCTGCCGTAACCTTTTCCAACACTTTGAAGCGTGGCGATGTTCAGGTTATCAAATCCTCTGAGGATAACTTTGTGGAGGGTGTGACTTTCCACCTTTACGGTACTTCGCTTTCCGGTATTGCCGTAGACGAATACGCCGTAACCGATAAAAACGGCGTCGCAACCTTTAAGAATGTCCTTATCAGCGAAAAAACACCTTATACCCTTGAAGAAGTGGACACCGCTGTCCGCTATGTCATTCCCGAAAAGCAGACTGCGCCTGTTCTTTGGAAAGAGGTTACAAGCCGCAGCTTCACCAATATTTTGAAGAAGTTTACTGTGACCGTCACCAAGAGCGACGCTGAAAAGGGACTCCCACAGGGGGACGCTTCTTTGGCGGGTGCAAAATACGGTATTTTCAAGGGCGAGCAGCTTGTAGATGTGTACTATACAGATAAAAACGGTCAGTTTACAAGCAAGGAATATATCTGTGGAGATAATTGGACGATTAAAGAGCTTGAGCCGAGCGAAGGCTATCTGCTTGATCCGACCGTTCATCATATCGGTGCAGAGCCGCAGCTTTATACCATAGAGCATAATCTGACTTCCAATGATGTAATCGAGCAGGTTATCAAGGGCAATGTCGCTTTGATTAAGCATACGGATGACGGAGAAACCCATATTGAAACACCCGAAGAAGGAGCAGAATTTGAAATCTACCTGAAATCCGCAGGCAGCTATGGCAACGCTGATCCCGATGAGCGTGATGTAATCGTCTGCGATGAAAACGGTTTCGGTCAGACGAAGGATATGCCTTACGGCATTTACACCGTTCACCAGACAAAGGGCTGGGAAGGTCGTGAGCTGATGAAGGATTTTGATGTGTTCATTTCTCAGGATTCTCAGACCTACCGCTACCTTATCAACAATGCAAATTTTGAAAGCTATGTAAAGGTAGTCAAGGTGGACGCAGAAACCGGAAAGACAATCCCTTATGCGGGTGCAGGCTTCCAAATCTACAAACCTGACGGAAATCTTGTCACGATGACCTTCACTTATCCGACTCCTACTACCATTGATACCTTTTACACCGACGCAGAGGGTTCGCTTGTCACTCCTGAGAAGCTGCCTTACGGCAAAGGCTATTCCATTGTCGAGGTGCAGGCTCCTTACGGATATTGTCCTTTAGTCAATGATGTGAG
>DKWG01000068.1 GCA_002491605.1 Ruminococcus sp. UBA7158 | reverse complement strand
TAACCTCCGTTTTCCGCTCATATAAGCATTATTATGCGCTGCAAGCAGCACATTCCTTTGACTTCAATGCCCTATGATTCATTTGATAACTGTTTTCGTTCACCTCGCCGCCCTTGCTTCTACATTGACATACGCCTGAATTCAGTCGGAGTACAGCCGCATTTTTGCTTGAACTGACGCAAAAAGCTGTAGGTACAGCCGTATCCGCAGCACTCGGCTATCTTGTCAACAGTCAAATTGGTTGAAGATAAAAGCTCCTTCGCCTTTGAAACCCTTGAGTTGATAAGATCGGTCGAGACTGTCACGCCGAAGAATCTTTTGTATGAATGCTGCAATCCCGAGCAGCTCATATTTAAATACTCAGCCATAGACTCAACGCTTCCGAAGGAAATCGGGTCAGCGTATATTTTAGATCTCAAATATGTCATTCTTTGAAGCTTATCCGACACGGCATTGTCCTCTCCGATAAAACCGGAGCTTATAAACCTTGCCAGCTTCATAAACAATATGCTGAAATACATATTCTCCATTTCGGAATGGAACTTCTCAGCCGAATAATGCTCATAGGTTATTTTTCTGATTATAGACGATATCGGCTCGGTATTTCCGATATACATAGGCACGTCAAACAGCACGCCGTCTCCCTCGAGCTTCTCTTTTTCTTCTGATGACATATGGAAGTAAATCCAGTCGTCGGCATATGTCTCTTCTACCGCCTTGTATCGATACGGAGTATCAGACGACAAGAGCAGTATGGTGCCTTTTTTGACATTATAAGAAACGCCGTTTATCTCAAAAAACGCCGATGTTCGCACATTTAAAAACAAATCACAGCCCGAGCCCAAGGGTCGGTTTTCAACGAAGTGCGAGTCGTGTATGTGATTATAACCAATTGCACCAACAATCATATTGATAACTAATCCTTTCTACCCGCTAATTAAATTAACGCAGTTGAATAATCACTATATTAATCTCAAGCATCGGTTGAGACCTTGCTCATAAGTATGCAGCACAATATTGTATCAAATACTGCCAAGGTTTGAAATCACAAAGGTTGCAATATATGCAACATATATGTGTATTGATGGACTTCATACATAAACCGTAACTGTCACGGTGCAGTATCTGCGATTATTGCAGAATCAGGACGCCTTATTTTGAAGATTGAAGAGCATTTGAAGCCCAAAACACCGTAAACGCACAATTATTGTGTCTGCTTAATGAAATTTACTCTTTCAGTATAACTATTTTTATTGCTTTTAACAATATCATGTGCAGCAAAGTATAGCAACATTTTCTGCAAAATGCAATGCCTTAAAGCACATTTGCATGGTAACATATGCAGAATATGTTAGAAGCATTTGCCGATAACGTTATTGAAAGCTATGTGCTAAACTGTTACACTGTTTTTGGCTAAGTTAATTAGCAAAAAATAAAGGAGAAATATTTTATGAAAAAAATTATTTCTGTACTTTTATCCGCAGCGGTAGCGGCAGGTATGCTCGTTTCATGCGGAGAGATGGAGGATGAACCTATGAGAGACATGACAACTGCAGAAATTGTCAAGGAAATGGGAATAGGCATTAACCTTGGCAACACATTTGACTGCCACGGCGACTGGTATTCCGGCGGCGGAACCGTTGAGGATCTTCAGACCGCTTGGGGAAGTCCTGTTATAACACAGGAAATAATCCAAAGCTATGTTGATGCCGGCTTCGGAGTTATGCGCCTTCCCGTATCATGGCAAAGCCTTATGGATCCGGAGGGCAACATCGACAAGAGTCTTCTTGACAACGTTGAAAAGGTTGTCAGATGGATACTTGACGGCGATATGTACTGCATACTCAATATGCACCACGAGAGCTGGATGGACACTCTCGGCACAGACTACGAGGCTACTATGGCTAAGTACGAAAAGGTATGGACACAGATAGCTGAGCGCTTCAAGCACTACGGCGACAAGTTGATGTTTGAATCCATGAACGAAGTCGGAGTAGACAGCTTGTGGAACAGATTCGGCGGCGGTACCGAGGGCAAGGAAGAAGCATTCAATCGTCACAACTCTGTTAACCAGAAGTTTGTCGACATCGTAAGAGCGTCGGGAGCAAACAATGCAAAAAGACATCTTTTGATAGCTACATACTGGACAGATATAGACCTCGCCTGCGATCCGCTCACTAAGATGCCGAACGATCCCGAGGGAAGAATTGCCGTATCGGTTCACTACTACACTCCGTCAACCCTTTGTCTTTTAGACAGCGACGCTGACTGGGGCAAGGCAAAAACAGACTGGGGAAGCGAAGAGGACTACGCTACTCTTCACGAAAAGATGGACATGATGACAGAAAACTACGTCAAGAAGGGCATTCCCGTTATAATCGGTGAATACGGATGCTTCGGATACAATAAGCCTGCTGAAATAAAGCAGAAATGGACTCTCGACGTTGCAACCGAGGCTTACGAAAGAGATATGTGCCCTATACTGTGGGATACTCCCGGCGGAGAGCAGTTTATGAGAGATGAGCTTCGCTGGCTTCATAAGGATTTCATCGCCGAGCTCGTCGGAATTGCAAAGAAATAACCGTTAAGCATAAATTGTTGCCTTTATGTGCAGATAATGTTATTGCGTATTTTAAACAAAATAGTTATACTATATGTTGCTGAGTATATAATATTTAGCTAAAAAATTAAGCGGAGGAAATAAAAATGAAAAAGTTTATATCTGTTTTAGCAGCAGTAGTCCTGGTTCTTTCATTGAGCGTAAGCGTATTTGCATTCGAAGGCGAAGCTAATATCGTACTTTGCGCAGGAAACAGCGTTACCTGGACCAACGAGGTCAGCGAGCCTGTCACCGTAAACGCCGACGGCACATACACTCTTAAGCTTTCCGGCATTTCCATTGATGAAGAAGCAGCAACCGTTATCTACATGAAGGACGCAGCAGTTGATGCTCAGGAAGCAACAGCTACCAATCTTCCCGCAGACATTCAGATTCTCACTAAGGAAATCAAGATCAACGGTAGCCCTGTAGAGGTAACCGAAGGCTATGCAACAGGTTTGAGCAACGGCGTATTTGATGTATGCTGGTACAACATCTGGGCTACAAACTATATCTCAATCGAAGGTATCGGCGAAATCACCGACATCGAGGTTACATTCGAAGTTGTAAGTGCCGGTGCTGCCGCTGAGGAGCCGGCTCCCGAAGCAACCGTTGAGCCTTCAACAGATGCCGAGACAGATAAGCCTGCTGATTCAACAGAGGCTCCTGCAAAGACCGGTATCGCTTTGGCAGCTCTTCCTATGGTTATAGCTGCAGCAGCTGCTGCAATCTCTAAGAAGAGATAATTAAGACTTTGCGGTCAGTAGTGATAAACACAAAAAAGCAAGCTCTCGGCTTCACAAGCAGCCGAGAGCTTGCTTTTTACCTTGCAAAAATACCGCACTGCGTGTATCTGCTTGAACTGATTAACATAAAAGCGTCAGCATATCGCAAATACCTCACCGTCGAGACTGCTAAAGGGCTTATACGTAAATCGTTACTTCACTTTGCTAAAACTGATATTGTGCATTATGGTCGAAATAGATATAATATTAACTGCTGAGTATTTGATATTTGGCAAAAACAATAACACGGAGGAAACAATAATGAAAAAGTTCTTATCCATCTTGGCAGCAGTAATCATGGTTCTTTCATTAAGTGTAAGCGCTTTTGCGTTTGACGGCGAAGCTAACATTACGCTTTTTGTAATGACCACCGACGGCAGTGGCACATTGAGCGGCGAGCCCGTAACTGTAAATGCTGACGGCACATATACCGTCAATCTCACCGATGTTTCTATTGATGAGTTTTCAGTAGCAACCATCTACATAAAGGACGCTGCTGTTGAAGCTCAGGAAGCAACATCTTCTAACCTTCCTGCTGACCTTCAGATCGTCACCAAGGAGCTTAAAATCAACGGCAACCCTGTTGAGCTTACCGAAGGCTACGCTACCACTCTTAACAGCGCAGGCGTATTCGACGTATGCTGGTACAACATCTGGGCTACACACTACTGCTCAATCGAGGGCATCGGCGAAATCACCGAAATCGAAGCTACCTTTGAGGTTATCAGCTCCGATTCAGCTGCTGAAGAGACAGCTCCAGAAGCAACTGTTGACCCTGTAACAGAGCCCGAGACTGATACCGATACAACAGAGGCTCCTGCAAAGACCGGTATTGCTTTAGCAGTACTTCCTATGGTTATAGCTGTTGCTGCTGTTGCAGTTTCTAAGAAGAGATAATTCAGCTTAGAATTAGTTATCCATCAACGTTAGTCACCTTCAAATAAAGCGCAAGCTCCGGACTGATTATACGGTCGGGAGCTTGTGTTTTACTGTTGATAATAATTATCATTAAATGTGTCCGTAAACAAACTGCACGCCCCCATCCGTCGGCGATTATGCGTTTACCCACTTATCAGACGGTATCGGCGGCTCTACGTATAACTCCGCAGGCAATCTTCTTTCCTGCATTTCCCGACGGCTGAGTTGAAAAGTCATCGGGATTTGAATGTATGACGACAGTTCTGCCGACAATGTCACTCGGCGTAAACCTGTCGGTTACCACAGCCGAAAACGCATTGCCGTTGCTTCTCATAAGCGGCGGAAGATCACCGGCGTGATCGGGATGTAAGCTCATATTCGGATTGTAGTGTCCCTTGGTTTCGGCAAAATCCTCGCCGCCGCAGCTTGTGCCTTCGTGAATGTGGAAGGCAAAGAATCCCGTCCTTGTCTTTGGGAGTCCCTTTATATCAGCTATAACAAGGGTGGCGTTTTCAAGCGAATAGAATTTAACCGTCCCTCTTATCTTCGGATATTCCTTGCCGCCTCTGACCTCAGCAACAGCTGCAACAGACCTCATAGCTCCTGATTGCATAAATAATCACCTCTTATTATACTATGCCGCACTCAAAAAGCCGCCACAAGCATAAAGCACCTGCTGTCAGACGTCAAGCTTGACAGCAGGTGCTTTTCAATATCATATCTCAACAGATGCCATGTACGTTAACACGGGAATATCAGATATCGTCAGCGATATCAACATTTACTCCCTTAAGTCCGACAACTGCACCGCCGATAGCCTCGCTTGACTCAGGGTGAGCCAAAAGCCACTTGTTTCTTGCGGTTAAAAGTGTGTCCTCGTGGTTTACAGCTGTGAACTCAGGCTTATCGGTGTTTGTTCCCTTGGGAAGTGCAACTAAAACCTTAAAGCCCTCGCCCTTGCTTGCAGAACAAGGAGCATAGTGAAGTGTTGTAGCGTAAACCTCAACCAGAACGCCTGCAGGTACTTTGAAGGCAACTGTATCGGCAGTGTCAAACATCCAGTCGTCGCCTATCTGACCCTGCTTGCCCAGAAGAAGGATGAAATCCTTTGTTCCGAGGTTTATCTCGCTGTCACGGTGATACTCCAGGCAGTTGAGCTTGGTGTTGTGACCGTTGCACCAGCCGAGCTGAACGGGCATACCGCCGTAGAGCCTGTCGGAAATCTCCTTGGCAATGGGAAGTGCCTGCATTTCAGGCTGCTCGGGAACGTACACTACTGCCTCAGGCAAAGGTGTTACCTCATCCATAACCTTTAAAAGCTCGCTGACGTCATAGCCCTCGACTACCTTGCCGTAGTCCTTGAATAATGGCTCGCTGATTGAATGAATAATCATGATATTGTCCTCCTAAATATAATATTTATTTGTTTAATTAACTTGCACCTTACTTTACAGCGCACTCAGTTTCCTTTTCAGCCTTCCATTTTCTGCACTGCTCTATCCTTGCTCCTGCCGGGTTGTCGCCGTGAACAGGGTCGCAGGAATACTGGGTTAAAAGCTCACACGGCATAATATCGCACTCGCCGCAATGAACTAATCCCTTGTCCTGACAACACTTGGCAACAGGGCATTCGCCATGAAAAGGGCGTCCGTTTGTCTCAATACATCCGCCGCAGTTGCAGCTTGGCTTATATTCGCAGACTGTGCAGTGAAGACCGCATCTTGAATCTATCATTTATAGCCATTCCTTTCGCATAATTCACATCATTTCATGATGTATTTCAAACTTTGCTTCTTAAAAGCTTACTTCTCCAATGTGCCGTTTGAAAGAGCCTTCAAGTAAGCATTGATAAATCCGTCTAGCTCGCCGTCCATAACAGCCTGAACGTTTCCGTTTTCAAAGCCTGTTCTGTGGTCCTTAACTAAGGTATACGGCATAAATACATAAGAGCGTATCTGCGAGCCCCAAGCTATTTCCTTCTGGACTCCCTTTATATCCTCAATCTTAGCCAAATGCTCTCTTTCCTTGATCTCAACCAGCTTTGAAACAAGCATCTTCATTGCATATTCACGGTTCTGAACCTGGCTTCTCTGTGTCTGACAGGATGTTACAAGTCCTGTGGGTATATGAGTAAGTCTTACCGCCGAGGAGGTTTTATTGATGTGCTGACCGCCTGCGCCGCTGGCACGGAAAACGTCCATCTTTATGTCCTCGGGTCTAATCTCAACGCTCAAATCATCGTCAATTTCAGGCATGACCTCTAAAGCGGAGAAGGATGTGTGACGTGAGCCCGAAGCGTCAAACGGAGATATTCTTACCAGTCTGTGAACTCCCGCTTCACTCTTTAAATAGCCGTAAGCGTTTTCACCCTCGACTATGACAGATGCTGACTTTATGCCTGCGTCTCCGCCGTCGATTGAATCTAAAACCGATACCTTATAGCCGTGCTGTTCTCCCCAGTGGATATACATTCTCAAAAGCATCTGAGTCCAGTCCTGAGCCTCTGTTCCTCCTGCTCCTGCATGGAAGTTCAAAATGGCGTTGGACTTGTCGTACTCCCCTGTCAGCAGGGTTGAAAGGGTCAGCTTGTCTATCTTATCGCAGAAGTCCTCAAGCTCGGCTTTAATGTCGTTTATAAGGTCGTCGTCAGGCTCTTCATTGTACATCTCTATCATTGTGGCAATGTCTTCAGCCTGAACATTCAGTCTCTTGTCGTTTTCAACGGCGTTTTCAAGCGATTTTGTGCGCTGAAGTATCTTTTGGGATTTGTCCATATCGTCCCAGAAATCAGGCTCAGCCGCTTTATTGTGAAGCTGTTCTATTTCTTCCTTTGCAGCTTCAATGTTAAGTACCGAATGAAGCTCCTTCAGCTTTGGACGGTATTCTGCGAGCTTAATATTCATCTCGTCTATGAGCAGCATATTCTTCCTCCGAAAAAATCAATTCATAATAATTCAGATTGATTATAGCATAAAGCTTGGCGGAATGCAAGAAAAACGAAACAAGTTTTTTCTCATAAAACGGTAAAAGGCGGAGCCGGTCTTTACTCAAAATCAAAGATTTTTCCATGAAAAACGGAGCAAGCTTTCCCTGCTCCGTTTCAATTCAGTTTTACTTATTTAATAAACTTAATAGAATAAAGGTCAAATTTGCAGCCCGGCAGGAACACAAGCTTAACATCCTGCTTTCCTACTACCCTGTTAAGCTCAAAACGCCTTGTAACCGGCTCGTCAGTGCCCACAAACTCGACTATCTGGTTGTCCTGATCGCTTTCACCTGTGAACCTGACGTGAATAGTGTCGTTAGCGTTGTGCGACCTGCCCTTTATCTCAACTGCGCTTATTCCGTCCTCACCGAAATCGAAGTCGGTAAACTCAATAGTTACGTTGTTTCCGATTTCCTTTATTGAGTCTGAGCAAAGTGTAAAGGAATCGCCGTAAATTCCGCTGTTGTCTAAGGCTGATATCTCCTCACCTACTCTGTCGGACTTGATAAACTTAAAACCCTTATAGCGAAGCTGCTCATGGAACAAAATTGTTATGTTCATAACGCCGGTATACTTTCTTGAAAGCTTGAAGGTGTTATACATATAGTGGTTCCATACCGACTGATGCTGATAGGTAAGGCTCTCTAATACGTTTCCGTCATCGTCAGTAAGCTCAAACGGAATCGGTCCTGAATTGTAGCTGTATATTCCCATGACTAAAGTATCAGAACCAACCTTACCGAAGTCGACGTTTTTAAAGGTCAAATAGGTATCCTTGCCATGCAAGGTTTGAAGACCGCCCTCGAAAACATCCTGCAAAGGCTCATTTGTTTCAGAACACAAGGATGCGCATACTACATCTGTATACGGGTCAAAGCTTGCCAAGCCGAAGCCGGAGTTTTTCATCTCAATTTCAGATATAATCTCTTCATACGGCGTGCCGTTTTTGCAGTATGCCCTTATTCTGTATTCGCCGTCACCGGTCGGAGTTATGATGGCTTTGCCGTCCTTCTTTTCTATTTTAACGAGGTTTGTTTCAACTCCTGAGTGGCTTATTGCCTTGAAGCAAACATCATCTAAGCTGTATGTTGAAATCTTCGGCAAAATTTCAACTGTAGCTTCTGCGACAGCACAATCGGGAGTCAACGTCTGACTGCTGACCTTGAGCTCAAGCTTTCTGACAGGAATTTCACAGGATCTCTCGCTCTGATAGTTCTCAACAGCGCAGCAAATGCCGTTTCTTTTTTCAGCCGGAACAGCTAAAAGCTTTATAACCTTTTCGGGAAGCCCCACAGACTGCGCCCTTACCGTTATCTCGCCGGCATAATCCTTTGCGGCGATGATGGCAATAAGTCTGCCGTTAAAGAGCTTTCTTTGGGATTCCTTATACTGGTCGTAGTCGGTAGAATCGCCGTTGTCCGTGCCGACAAGCCTTGCCGCTCCTTCAACCTCTATATTAACCCTTGAGCGGTCGTTTTCAACTGTATATCCATCCTTATCGAGCATGGATATCTCGATGAAAATCAAGTCCTCACCGTCTGCCTTAAGCTCGGATTTATCGGGCTTTAAGGATATCTCGGCGGCGTCGCCGAAGGAATGCCTTGTCTCACGGCATACTATATTTCCCTTTTCGTCATACCCGACAGCCTCTATCTCGCCCTTTTCATAAGGAACCTGCCAGCGACCTGTGAGCCTATCTCCGTCTGTATGGTTATGGACATAGTCCCCTAATGACCTGCCGTTTAAGAACAGCTCAGTTCTTGAGCAATTTGAAAAGATGAATAAATCAATCAGCTGACCCTCATTGAAGTCCCAATATGGGAACAGGTGTACAAATGGCTTTGCTTTATCGTTCCACTCAGCCTTGTAAGCATAAAAGCTGTCTTTGGGGAAGCCTGCGGTGTCTATATGACCGAAGTATGAGTTTTTGGTCCAGTATGGCGTCGGCTCACCGATATAGTCCCAGCCTGTCCAGATGAACTGACCCAAGCAGAATTTATGATTTCTGTCCTGAGTGATGTTGTACTCAACGCTCGGCGAACCCCAGCCTGTAGCGCAGTTTATAAGAGATGAGCACTGGTGGTCGTCGTGAGTTGTTGTAAGCTTTTCTGCCGGGAAGTGATATGTACCTCTTGACTGAATTGTCGAAGCAGTCTCACTGCCATAGATAACCCAATCAGGGTGCTTTTCATGGTGCTCGTCATAAAGGCGCTCGGCATAGTTATAGCCGACTGCATCAATATGCTCGCCGCAGTTCTGCGCACCCTCCCACTGCATATAGTTTGAGCCTATGGTTATAGGATGGAGCGAATTGTAGTCGTCTATTCTGACGCATCGGGTAAGCTCGTCTGTCAGCTCAACGCCATGCGCCGAAGCATGAGTATCGTAAATCTCGTTTCCTATGCTCCACATTATAACAGACACATGGTTTCTGTCCCGCCTTATCCAGCTTCTGACGTCGCGCTCGTGCCACTCGGGGAAGAATCTTGCATAGTCATAGTCGGTCTTTTTAAGCTCCCACATATCGAAAGCTTCGGAATCAATCATTATTCCCATTTCGTCGGCAAGCTCCATAAGCTCAACAGACGGCGGATTGTGAGAGGTTCTTATAGCGTTAACACCCATCTCCTTGAGCTTTTCAAGCTGGCGGCGGACTGCGTTTTTGTTGACTGCCGAGCCTAAAGCTCCCATGTCGTGGTGCATACAAGCGCCGTGAAGCTTAACTGTTCTTCCGTTGAGGAAGAATCCGTCGTTATTTGTAAATTCAACCGTCTTAAAGCCGACACGCTCGCAGATTTCATAAACAGCCCTGCCGTCCTTAATCAGCTCGGTTTTAAGTGTATATAAATACGGGTCGTTTATATCCCAAACGTGAACTCCGCCGAGATTAAAGCTTTGGCTGACTCTTGACACCTCATCGGTAAGCACACATGACTTTTCAATCGTCTCGACAATGCCGCCTTCAGCGTCCGAAATAGTATGTCGGACTACAGCCTCTCCTTCACCCGTGACCTCAGTGTCGACTGTAACGCTCCACTCGCTGCCGCTGACACAGCTTGCGCAGAAATATGTGCCGTCAGGGACAATCCTTGACCCTTCACATTCTGTAAGCCATACGTTTCTGAAAATTCCTGCTCCCGAATACCACCTTGTATTGGGCGACTTGTGGTGAACGACAACTTCTATCTCGTTTTCACCCTCGACAACGCCGTCAAGGATAACATCGAAGGTTGTGTATCCGTATTTCCACTCGTATATCTTTTTGCCGTTCAGGAATACCTCACTGTCCATATAAACGCCCTCAAAGCGCAATATATAAAGCTTTCCTTCAATATCGTTTAGGGTAAACCTTTTTTTATACCAACCGTCGCCGTCGGCATACAGCGCATTTGTATTGAAAATCAGCCAGTCATGTGGTACATCAACCGACTTAAATTCATCGTCACACGGCAGTCCGCCTATTTCCTTGAGCGCAAACAGCCAGTCAAGATTAAAAAGTTCTCTTTTCATCAGTATCCTTCCTTTCAAAAAGCAAATGATTTAAAATAAGCCCGGTTCGTCAAAAAGTGAGCTAATATATTCATAATTATTTTGCTTAATTATATCAAAAGTCCTTAACAATTGCAATATCATCTTTTTAAGCAGTTTTATATATGTCCCTAATTGTTTCAAATCATTATACGGATATCTTAACATTATTTCTTGACACTGCCGCTCAATTGTTGTAAAATAAATAATATGTTATAAAATTAATGTACCATAAAGGAGTGAA
>DKWG01000028.1 GCA_002491605.1 Ruminococcus sp. UBA7158 | reverse complement strand
ATAATTTTTTAAAAAATGTCCCAAAAGTACTTGCAATTTTTATATGCAGATGCTATAATATTACCGCAATTCGCACGCATGGGTTTTACCGTGGTTCCCTTTGATTCAAGGGTGAAGGTAAGTTAACTTGTGCGGAGGGTTAGTAAAAAATATAAAAACCATAGGAGGTTACTACAATGGCAGTAGTATCAATGAAGCAGCTTCTTGAAGCCGGTGTACATTTCGGTCACCAGACAAGAAGATGGAACCCGAAGATGGCTCCCTACATCTTCACAGAAAGAAACGGCATTTACATCATCGACCTTCAGAAGACAGTTAAGAAGCTCGACGAAGCTTATATGTTCATCAGAGACATATCTGCAAACGGCGGCGAGGTTTTGTTTGTCGGCACTAAGAAGCAGGCAGGCGATTCTGTCAGAGAAGAAGCTTTAAGAGCAAATGCGCACTATGTAAACGCAAGATGGCTCGGCGGTATGATGACAAACTTCAAGACCATCCAGACAAGAGTTGCACGTTTGGAGCAGCTCCACAAGATGGCTGAGGACGGAACCTTTGACCTTCTCCCTAAGAAGGAAGTAGCTCAGCTCACTCTTGAAATCGAGAAGCTCGAAAAGTATCTGGGCGGTATCAAGAATATGCAGAAGCTTCCCGCAGCTTTGTTTATTGTTGACCCCAAGAGAGAAAAGATTGCAGTTTCCGAAGCTAAGAAGCTCGGTATCCCGATTGTTGCAATTGTCGATACAAACTGTGACCCCGATGAAGTCGATTATGTTATCCCCGGTAACGACGACGCTATAAGAGCAGTTAAGCTCATCTCGGGCGCAATGGCAGACGCTATCATCGAAGGCAGACAGGGCGAGACCGAAGCAGTTGAAGAAGCACCTGCTGAGGCAGAAGCTACCGAAGAGTAATTATAAAAAAACTAAGATGGGCAGGCTGAATAAACCTGCCCACACTTGAATAATAAGAATAGAGAAAGGAAATTAAATATTATGGCTAATATAACTGCTAAGGACGTTGCTGCTCTTCGCGAGAGAACAGGCGTTGGTATGATGGATTGCAAGAAGGCTTTGGTTGAGGCTGAGGGCGATTTTGAGAAGGCAATAGTTATTTTAAGAGAAAAGGGTCTTGCTACCCAGGCTAAGAAGGCAGGAAGAGTTGCCGCTGAGGGTCTTGTTGCTGCATTGGTTGAGGGAAATGTCGGCGTTGTAGTTGAGGTTAACTCAGAGACTGACTTCGTTGCAAATACAGAGCAGTTCAAGAACTTTGTTGACATGGTTGCTAAGACCATCATTGAAGCTAACCCTGCCGATGTTGACGCTTTGAAGGCTGCTAAGGCATACGGTTCTGAAAAGACTGTTGAGGAAGAGCTTCAGGAAGTATTCCTTCAGATCAGAGAAAATATCCAGATCAGAAGATTCACCCGTCTTGAGGGTGACTTGGTTTCCTACGTTCACGGCAACGGCAGAATCGGTGTTTTAGTTAAGCTCGACACTGATTTGGGCGAGAAGTCTTATGCTGCCGGCAAGGATGTTGCTTTGCAGATAGCAGCTATGAATCCTTCATACCTCGACAGAACCAAGGTTCCTGCTGAGATTTTGGACGGCGAGAAGAAGATCATCATGGCTCAGATGGCTGAGGATCCCAAGATGGCTAACAAGCCTGAGGCTGTTCTTTCCAAGATTGCAGAAGGCAAGATCGGCAAGTACTACACCGAAAACTGCTTGGTTGACCAGGAATTCGTCAAGGACGGCTCATTCACAGTCGGCAAGTATGTTGAGCACTGCGCTAAGGAGCTTGGCGGCTCTATCAAGATTGCTGATTACGTTCGCTACGAAAGAGGCGAGGGTATCGCTAAGAGAGAGGACAACTTCGCTGATGAAGTTGCTTCCATGATCAAGTAATTATTCATGAGATTTTGTCGGACGAAAGGCTGAGTTTGTATAACACTCGGGCTTTCGTCCGATTTTAGCTTTCTGATGAGCATATTTTTACATCAAAAAATGAGTTTCTGACACATTATGTATCAAAAACTCATTTTTTATGTTAGTTAGTTTTTAATCAGTCCATATCCTTAAACAGCTGTGTGTATCCGAGGCTTTGATATCCATGTCGCTTATAAAGCTTATTGGCACGCTCATTTTCCGGCTCGGTTTCCAAACGGTATCTCATCGCAGGATGTGTCTGCTCAACGAATTCTAAAAGCCTTGAGCCTAAGCCGTGACCTCGGAACTTCTCCCTGACATACAGCTCCTCAATCCAAACGATAAGTCCGCCGGTTTCATGGGAAAACATCTTATTGAGCATAGAGAATCCTGCTGCTTCGCCGTCAGCGTCAAAAATATACAAAACAAGATAGTCGTCGCTGCGCATGGCTTCGTCGAAGGCGTTTTTGTGGTAGCCTTCGTCGATATCATTGAGAACAGCAGGGGAGGAGTAAAACTCCTTGGACATCTTCAAAAATTCCTGCCAATCGTCAGGCTTAGCACGCCTTATAATTATTTCAGACATTTAAATAACCCTTCAAAACCTTTAGTGTTGCATAAACCCCGTCGATATGACTGCGTTCGTAGCCGTGGCTTGCATAAACGCCGGAGCCTATAAGCCCGTGTCTTATATCGTTTCCTGCGCTGAGTGTGGCTTCAACGTCTGAGCCGTAGTGAGGATAAACGTCGACAGCGTAATCTGCTTCTTCCTTTTTGGCAGCTTCTATGAGCTTGCCCACTACAGTGTAGCTATACGGTCCGCCTGAGTCCTTGCAGCAGATTGAGCATTGACGCTCTGTGCAGCTTAAGCCGTCGCCGACACAGCCCATGTCGACGCTTATCGCTTCGGTTACACCGCTCGGCACAGAGCCTGCTCCGCCGTGTCCGACCTCTTCATAAACTGTCACATGGATATAAACGTGTCTTGAAAGCTTAGCACTACTGTCCTTAAGATACTTTGCGAAGCCTAAAAGGATTCCTACTGAAAGCTTGTCGTCTAAAAATCTCGACTTAATATATCCGGACTCGGTAACCTTGGTTCTTGGGTCGAAGCAAACGATGTCGCCGACTTCGATGCCTAAAGCCTTTGTATCGGAAGCCGAGCTTACATCTTCATCTATTACGACCTCTGTGGTGTCGAAGCTCCTTGCAGACGAGCCGTAGTTGCCGTTGACATGAACGCTTGCGTTTGCGAGCTGAAGCGTGCCCTCGTATACCTTGCCGCTTCTTGTATAAATCCTGACGTTTTCCGTCTCGCCGTTTTGAGCCATCATTCCGCCCAAGGGTGTCAGCCTAAGCCTGCCCGAGCCTTTAATTTCAGCTACCATACCGCCCAACGTATCGGTGTGAGCGGCGAGCATAAGCGCATCATTGTCGTCCCTTCCACCAAGGTCAATAATAACGCCGCCCTTGTTTGTGATTTCAGCCTTGAAGCCAAGGCTCATAAATTCGTTTTTCACCCATTCAGCCGCCTTATCGGTAAAGCCTGTGGGACTGTCGATTCCTAAAAGCTCGCAGGATTTTTTTACTGCAAACTGTGCATATTCTCTTTCAAGTGTCATAAAAATATGTCCTTTCCCTAAACACCGCTCATAAGCGGTTCTTTTTGTTCTGCTGAGTATTCATCGCTGTCGCAATTTGCCAAGGCCTCGCAGAGGTCGCAGATGTCAGAGGCGGCATTTGAATTAACGCCCTCATGCTGTCTTTGAATCATTTCAAGACGGTTGCAGGAATCCTCTAAGTACTCCATAGCTCCGACAAGACTTTTTTTGCGTGTCTTGGCGGAAACGCTCATGCCCTCCTGACCGAAATACCGCATATTTTTGCTTTCACATCCCGGAATAGGCGTTATGTGTACAATGGGGATTCCGGCAGCAGCGGCTTCTGTCGTTGAAAGACCGCCCGGCTTGGTCAGAAAAACGTCGCACGCCTTCATATATTCCGCCATTCTGTCGGTGCGGCGCAGGAGTATGATGTTGTCGCCGTACTCAGTGTAGAGCTTTTCAAACAGCTTGTCGTTAGTGCCGCATATGGCTATGATTTTGGTATTCTTCTTCGCAACGCTCCAGTTATAAAGATACTTTATAACTCTTGTGAGCTTTCCCGAGCCCATGCTTCCGCCTGCGACCAGGATGTACTTAAAGCTCGGGTCAAGTCCGAGACGCTCGGCAGCTTCCTTTTTCGTCATATTTGAACGGCAACCGGCATTTGAAGGTATGCCGAAGCTGTATGCCTTGTCTCCGTCTATTCCGTTGCTTAAAAACTCATCCTTGAGCTTCTCTGAGGGAAGTATGTATGCGTCGCAGTCAGTCTCGCCTGTAAACGGAGTGCAGGCGTAATCGGTCGCAACGAATACTGTTTTCGGTATGTCGACGTTCATATTCTTAAGATTGGTTATAATCTCGGCAGGAAAGAGGTGCGGCATGATTATTACGTCATAGTGATGAGCGTCTAAATAGTCTTTAAGTATAAGCGCCATTCTTCTGTTGACAAAATAGATTGGAGAGCGGAACGGCAGCTTTGAATATGCGCTTCCCAAACCGTAAACCACACCGAACATCTTCGGCGCCTTTTGAACCAGCTTTATATATGTATTGTCAATTTCCTTTGCGACTTTTTCACTTTTTAAATTATATGGGTTTATCATAACGGCGTTGTGACCGCGCCGGATAAGCTCTTCTTTAACAGCCATGCCTGCGGCGTTGTGTCCTCCGCCTGTTCCGACTGACAAAATCAGCGCATCCATAAAAGATTGATCCTCACTTTCTTCCTTTCCTCAGGACTCTTATAAAGTCTGTAGCCGACGGCGATTGATATTATGGAAAAGCCTATGGCGACAGACGCTAAGTCCTTATTTGCGCCGAAGACCCCCAAAGCTAACAGTGCTGCTATGTATGAAACAATGGTTCTGTAAAAATGCGGAGAAATCTTTAATATCAGCGAGAAGAATATAAACGACAAAGCCATGATAAATACCGGCTCAAAGACGGGCAAAAGCCCCAAAAGCACACCGAAGGTCGCCGCTATTCCTTTTCCGCCGCTGAAATTGTAGAATACAGGAAATACATGACCGACTACGGGAGCGCATAAAACCAATGCAAATCTCCAGTCGAATATTGCAAACCCGTCTCCACCCATTAAATACAGCTTAACGGGGATGAAGCCCTTCAAAATATCGCAGACAAGAGTTAAGAAGCCGCATAAGAACCCACCGTACTTAAAAGCGTTTGTTGTTCCGGGGTTGCGGTCGCCTGACTTTAAGGTTATGTCCTCTTTTTTGAGAATTTTTGCCCAGAAGCGAGCGTATAAAACGCTTCCCGAGACGTAGCCCAACAGAGCATATATTACGATTCTAACCATTTAATCAGATCCTTTCTTTCTTTTTATCAGCTTGGGCAGGACGTATACTGCTAATACTCCGACGCCTGTCATGATAAGACCGCCGAGAATATCTAAAACCGAATGCTGCTTGATAAACACTGTTGATGCAACAATCGATAAGCACAAGACTGCCCCGAGTATTTTATACAGCTTTGAAAAACGCTTTGAATCAAGAACACCGAAGAAGGCTGCGAACGAGCCGACAACGTGGAGCGACGGGCAAACGTTATTAGGAGGGTCTATAGAGTATATAAGTCCGATCATGCGTGTAAAGACATTGTCCCTCGGGAAAACATCAGGTCTGAGTGGCTGTATCGTGGGCAAAAATATGTAGATCAATACTGATGTGAAGAATGTGAGTATGATAAAATACATCATTCTTTTAAAACAGGCGACGTCGCAAAACATCAGGTAGATTCCGACTCCTACTAAGTAGGCATACCAAAGAATATACGGAATGATAAATGCCTCGACAAACGGAATTATATCGTCTAAAGGCGAGTACATGACGTGCGCTCTTTCGGGGTCATATATTCCCTCGACTATTATAAATAAAAGGATGTGCAAAGGAACGTATAAAAGTAAAAGAAGATGTCTGTATTCCTTTGTGAAAAGCTTGGATAGCTTGAAATTTTTATAGTCAACACAGGTACTCATACGGTAGATAATCTCCTTGGTCAATTAAATATATTTATTTGCAATCAGATTGTAGCTTAGTATTAATATGACATTATACATCATTTGTTTCGATTTTTCAATAGTAAGTGAACAAAGTCTTGACAAATACCCTGTAGGGGTATATAATATGCAAAAAGGAGTGAAATGAAATGGCAGAAGAAAAATGTATGTGCAAGCGGCGAACACTGCGTTCGGATAAGGATAAAAAATCCCTTTTGAACAGGCTTAAAAGAATAGAAGGTCAGGTCAGGGGAATTATCAATATGGTGGAGCAGGACGCATACTGTAATGATGTGCTGATTCAGTCTGCGGCTGTGAATGCGGCGATGAACGCCTTTAACCGTGAGCTTTTGAGCGCACACATCCATAACTGTGTAGCTGACGATATAAGAAACGGCAAAGACGAAGTTATAGACGAGCTTATGCTTACCCTGCAAAAGTTGATGAAATGACGATTGATTAAAGGAAACGGTGATAGTTTATGAAAACTTATAATGTAACGGGCATGAGCTGTGCGGCGTGTGCTGCAAGGGTGGAAAAGGCTGTTATGGAGGTTGAAGGAGTTAAAGAATGCTCTGTAAGCCTTCTGACAAATTCAATGGGCGTTTCGGGCGACGCATTGCCCGAAAGCATCATAGCCGCTGTTGAAAAAGCGGGATATGGCGCCGGCGAAAAGAACGCTGCCGATAAAAAAACAGTTGAGCCCTCGGATTCTTTAAAGGACACTGAAACGCCCAAGCTCAAAAAGCGCCTTTGTCTTTCAATAGGCTTTTTGCTGATATTGATGTATTTTTCAATGGGACATCATATGCTTGGTCTGCCAATACCGAGCTTCTTTGAAGGAAATCATGTGGCGCTGGGTCTTTTACAGCTGATTTTATCGGCTATAGTTATGATAATAAATCAAAAGTTCTTTATAAACGGCTTCAAGAGCTTATGGAACCGTGCCCCGAACATGGATACGCTTGTGGCTTTAGGCTCGATGGCTTCGTTTGTCTGGAGCGTTTATGCACTCTTCATGCTTACCGACGCAGTTATAAAAGGAAACGCCGAAGCCGTTAAAATGTATACCGGTGAGTTTTACTTTGAATCGGCAGCCATGATTTTGACGCTTATAACCGTCGGCAAGATGCTTGAAGCCCGTTCCAAGGGAAAGACAACGTCGGCACTGAAAAGCCTCATAAGCTTAAGTCCGAAGGAAGCTGTCGTAATTGCGGACGGAGTTGAAAGGACTGTGCCGGTCGACAAGGTTAAAATAGGCGACGTGTTTATAGTAAGGGCAGGAATGTCAATACCGGTTGACGGAACGGTTATTGAGGGAGACGCAGCGGTGAATGAATCCTGCCTGACGGGCGAGAGTGTTCCGGTTGACAAATCGGTCGGCGACAGTGTGTCGGCGGCTACTGTCAGCACATCGGGGTACTTGAAGTGCCGTGCTGCAAGAGTCGGTCAGGATACAACACTTTCGCAGATAATAAAAATGGTTCAGGACACAGCCGCAACTAAAGCGCCGATTGCAAAAATAGCGGATAAGGTTTCGGGAGTGTTTGTTCCGACGGTAATGGCAATTTCGGTTTTGACAACTATAATCTGGCTGATTCTCGGCAATGACTTAGGCTATGCTCTGGCAAGGGGAATATCCGTGCTTGTAATAAGCTGCCCCTGCGCCCTGGGACTTGCTACGCCGGTTGCTATAATGGTCGGCAACGGCGTCGGAGCAAAAAACGGTATTTTGTTTAAGACAGCGGCGTCCCTTGAGGAGCTTGGAAAGCTCAAGGTCATAGCTCTTGACAAAACCGGAACGATAACAAAGGGCGAGCCCGAGGTGACGGATATAATACCCTGCGGCACAAATGACGACAGCGAGCTTCTTACAGCAGCCGTAAGCGTTGAAGCTAAGAGCGAGCATCCGTTGGCAAAGGCAATTATGAAGCTCAAAGAGCAGCGTTCGGTTGATGTGCTTGAAAGCAGTGATTATCAAACCCTTGCAGGAAGCGGTGTTTCATGCGATGTAAACGGTGATAAGCTTCTCGGAGGAAGTCTGTCGTTTATAAGCGGAATTACCGAGGTCGACGCTGATGTGAAAATAATTGCCGACGATTTGGCGCAAAACGGAAAAACACCGCTGCTTTTCGTCAAGAATAACAGGCTTTTGGGCATAATAGCCGTTGCCGACGCCGTCAAGGAGGACAGCAGGGAGGCAATTGCCGAGATGCGCTGCTTAAATGTCAAGGTCATAATGCTTACAGGCGACAACGAAAGGACGGCGAATGCTATCGGCAGGCTTGTAGGTGTAGATGAGGTTATATCCGGAGTTTTGCCCGGGGGCAAGGCTGACGCTGTTAAAAAGCTGAAGGAGCAGGGCAAGGTCGCCATGGTGGGCGACGGAATAAACGACGCGCCTGCGTTGACCGCAGCGGACACCGGAATTGCAATAGGCGCAGGAGCAGACGTCGCAATAGACGCTGCGGACGTTGTTTTGATGAAGTCGAATCTTACCGACGTTGCAGCGGCAGTAAGGCTGAGCCGTATGACGCTTAGAAACATCAAGCAGAATCTGTTCTGGGCGTTCTGCTATAACGTCATAGGAATACCGATAGCGGCAGGAGCTTTTGTTTGGGCGGGACTTACGCTTAATCCGATGATAGGAGCTGCGGCGATGAGCCTTTCAAGCTTCTGTGTTGTTACAAACGCTTTGAGGCTGAATTTCGTCAGACTTTATCCCGGTAAATCGAACTGGGCAGCGGACGAAACTGGCATCGAGAATATAGAAAAACTAAGTAAAGAGAGGAAAAACAATATGACTAAAACAATGAAAATCACAGGCATGATGTGTCCTCACTGTGAGGGCAGAGTTAAGGCGGCACTCATGAGCATACCCGAGGTTGAGTATGCCGAGGTGAGCCATAAGGACGACAGCGCAGTTGTAACGCTTAAAGCTGAGCTTTCAGATGACGTACTCGTCAAGGCTGTTGAAGCTCAAGGGTATGAGGTTGAGGGAATAGCTTAAGTAACATCACTTTAAGACCTTACAAAAAAAGAAATCCCATCGGACTGTTTTGTTCGATGGGTTTTTTTCAAAGCTATTACTTTGTCAGCTCACGGTACACATTCCAATTGTCGTTATGCATATGATTATGTATCTCTTGTATCCGATGATATCCGCTGGGGTCGGAGTAATCGCTGTTTAAGTATGTAACAGCTTTGATGATTTCATCAATATATTTGTTCATCTGGCTGTACTGACTGCTCATAATAAGCGCTAAATCGCCGATATACATGATATTATTGCCTTACTTTGTTGTATGGGTTTGATAGGCGCTAACATATGCCGTTTCAAATGCGTCAAGGTGTGCGGCGGCGAAATGCCAGTCAGATTCCCTGCCGTAGTCCTTATAATGCTGAAGGTAATCTAAAGAAATGCGTATTTCCTCTTTGAGAATGACATCGATTCTTTTTTCTAATTTATGCTTTTGATAAGTTGAAACAACCGATATCGCCGTTATTATAATTAACAGTAAAGCTATAATGATAGCTATGGGCTTTCTGAACATATTGCTCACTTACCTCTGATTCTTTAGAACAGCGCTTTGTAATATAATAACATAAGGATAATTGAATGTCAAATTAAGCGGGAAAATAGCAAATAAAGTGTGTTTGATGTTACCGCTATAACATTGTCAGTATTTATATTGACCTTTATTAACAGCCTTCTTGATATTTTCTTATGACTTTTCATATGTTATAGACATCCTTATCAGAATCTGATAAAATCAAAATAAATGATAAAGGTCGTGATTAATATGAATAAACTAAAAAAATCAATTTGTTTGGCACTCGCTTGCCTGATGCTTTCGAGCTGCTCAGCGCCTAAAACCGAAGGAGGAACTTCAATGGTAGCAAAAAAGACTGATATCTATGATTTTTCAATTGCAGATATCAAAATGACTGACGCATACAGCGTCAACGCCTTTGACAAGGAGATTGAATATCTTTTGTCATTGGATTCAGACAGACTTTTGTCAAACTTCCGCAAAAACAACGGTGTTGACACTAACGGCAAGGAGCCTTACGGCGGATGGGAAAACACCCTTATAGGCGGTCACACAATGGGTCACTACTTAACAGCCTTGGCTCAGGCTTATGCCAACGGCGGAGTATCGTCTGCAAATAAGAAGGCTCTTTACAAAAAGATGACCGAGATTGTCGACGGCTTGGCACTTTGTCAGCGCAAAAACGGCTTCTTATGGGGCTCAACTATTTTGAACGCAACAAATGTTGAACAGCAGTTCGACAATGTTGAAAAGGGTAAGGCAGATATGTTTAAAGAGTCATGGGTTCCGTGGTACACTATGCACAAGATTTTCGAGGGACTCATTTCCTGCTATCAGTTCGCCGGATATGAACCTGCGCTCGATATAGCAAAGAAGCTTGGCGACTGGACATATGAAAGAACAAAGAGCTGGAGCGAGGAAACCCACAGAACAGTTTTGAGCATTGAATACGGCGGAATGAACGACGCTCTTTACGACCTTTATGCGGTCACAGGCGAAGAAAAGTATGCAATTGCCGCTCACGCATTTGACGAAGATGCACTGTTCGAGCTTATTCGCACAGACGGCGCAAATGTTTTGAACAACCGTCACGCAAACACTACAATCCCCAAGATTATGGGTGCGCTTAAGAGATATGAGGTCCTTCACGGCGAAAAGATCGCAGGAAAAACAGTTGACGCTACCGAATACTTAAAGACCGCCGAAATCTTCTGGCAGATGGTTGTCGACCACCATACATACCACACCGGTGGAAACAGTGAGTGGGAGCATTTCGGTGAGGATGATATTTTGAATCAGGAGCGCACAAACTGTAACTGCGAAACCTGCAACGTTTACAATATGCTCAAGCTCACCAAGGACTTGTTCATGATAACAAAGGATAAAAAGTACTGCGATTACTATGAAAACGCCTTTATCAACCATATCCTTGCTTCACAGAACCCTGAAACAGGTATGACAACATACTTCCAGGCTATGTCAACAGGCTACTTCAGAACCTTCTCAACAGCAACCGACAGCTTCTGGTGCTGCACAGGAAGCGGTATGGAGAACTTCACAAAGCTGGGCGACGGAATGTATTACATCGACGACGGCGAGCTTTACGTTGCAATGTATCTTTCCTCTGAGCTTAATGCCGATGAATTGGGCTTAAAGCTCACTCAGACAAGCGACATCCCCATGAGCAACCGCACAAGCTTCAAGCTCAAGTTGAATGAGAACAAGTCGTTTAAGCTCAAGCTGAGAATTCCTGACTGGGCGAAGGGCGATGTTACCGTCACTGTAAACGGCGAAAACGTCAGCTACACAGATGAAGCAGGCTTTGCAGCTGTTGAAAGAGAGTGGAAGAACGGCGACAGCGTTGTTTTGGAAATCCCCATGGGCTTTACAGCACTTAAGCTTCAGGACAGCGTTAACACTGTTTCCTTCAAGTACGGACCTGTTCTTTTAGCTGCTAAGCTTTCGGATGAAAGCATGAACACCACTACAACAGGTATGTGGGTTATCATCCCCGAAAAGACTATAGTTGAAAACGACACATTGGTTTTGAATGACGGCATAACTCCCTCTGAGGTCAAGAAGAACCCCGACAAGTTCTTTACTCAGAACGAGGGAATCTCCTTCACCTTTACAGCAAGTAAAGAGAACCTTGAGTTCGTTCCTTATTACTCGCTTTACAACACAAGATACGGCATCTATTGGAGACTTAAAGAGAGCGATTAATAAGCGTTCATAAAAGTTTCACGGCGGCACAGGCTAAAACGCTTGCGCCGCCGCATTTTTTGTGTTAAATTCAAGAGTATAGTGATGTATTTCACGCTCAACCTTTGTTTTAGTGCTATTCAAGCACTGATTGCTGTTCAAAACACCTCCCAAGGAGTATATTTTGACTTGCAGGCGACAGGGAAAACCGGTCGCAAAAACGGGGGTTGTAAAATGCTTAAAGAAACAAATGATACTAAGGAATACGGAAACAGGCTCATCAGGTGCAAAATCGTACAGCGAACAGCAATGTGGATAAGAAATACTATTGCTTCAATCTGTTCGCAGTCAGATAATATCGACTGTCTGAGCCGCAGCTTTCAGAATATGCGCAATACCTGTGAGTCAATCCAGTGCCCGATTTTTCCGAGCTATCCTGATTCACCGAGCTTTTTGATGTCGGAGTCGAAAAAGCCTTGGGATGAAAATCCCAAGCTGTAGACAAAAAATCACATAAAGCAGCTTTACTCAGCGCATACATCTATGCTTTTAACTGAAATACGGCGATTCAAGCGCTGATTTAGTGCGGCTTTTAAATAAAAAATGCGGATTCAAGCATTGCTTGCTGTTCTTATTTGAACACACGGTGTATATTAGTACTTGCAGACAGGGGAGCAGAGCCTGCTTCTCAATAAATGTTCAGACTGAAAATCTTAGATTTATGAAATCGTAAATCGCAGAACGGTTTTACAGTCCGGTATAAATGAAAGGAATGGATTAAGTATGTTTAACGGTTCAAATGAAAAGCCGAAATTCGGTGAAAGGTTCTCAACTATTAAAATAGGACGAAAAATATCCGAGCTGAGAAAGAAAAACAACATGACGCAGTTTGAGCTTGCCGACCGCTTGGAGATAAGCTTTCAGGCTGTATCAAACTGGGAACGAGGCAACTCGATGCCCGACATTTCCAAGCTTCCTGAGCTTGCCGAGATTTTCAATGTCAGCATAGATGAGATTTTAGGCTCGAAGTCAAGAATTATTGAAGAAGCGGCGGACGGCAGACTTGAAGAGTATGCCAAGGAAAATGAGGTTAGCGTTAAAGAGCTTGCCGAAGCTGCTCCTCTTTTAAAGCCGGAGCAGATTGAAGCAGTGGCTGAGAAGTCGGGAGACAATTTGCTTGACAATCTCGACTCCATAACTGAGCTTTTGCCTTACTTGGATGAAGAATATATCGATTCGCTTGCAAAGAGGATTATCAAGTCGGGAGAAGAGCTTCCCGGAAGTCTCATGCCTTTTCTCAGCGAGGACACAGTATATGAAATGGCAAAGTCATATCGTGGCAAGGGCTTGGATATAAAAAGCTACCTGCCTTATTTAGAAGAAGAACAGGTGGCTGAGCTTGCAGCTGAGGACGCAAAAGAGGGCAAGGACGTAAGCGCATATTTATGCTATATGGACGAAGACGAAGTCTACAACATTGCCAAAGCAGAGCGTGATAAAGGCAAGAGCATTGAGAAGTTTCTTCCGTATATTGACGAAGAGCAGATTGCGAAGCTTGCTTGGGATGATGTCGAGGAGGGCAGGAATATAGAAAAGTATTTGCCCTACATGGACGATGACGAAGTATATAACTTCGCTAAAGCAGAGCGTGATAACGGCAAGAGCATTGAGAAGTACCTTCCGTATATCGATGAAGATAGGATTGCGGAGCTTGCCAAGAAGGACGTTGAGGATGGCAAAAATGTAGCCAAGTATTTGCCGTATATGGACGAGGACGGAGTTAAAGAGGTTGCTGAGCTTGAATTTAAAAACGGGAGGAGCATCAGTCAGTATCTGCCCTTTCTTGACCAAGACGACGTCGCGCACTTTGCAGCCGAGCAAATCAAGCAGGGAGGTCTTAAAGCGATTAAGGAATTCCTGCCGTACATGGATTCAGACGACGTTCAGGAAATAGCAGAGTCATTTTTAAAGTAACACAATGCGTAAGATTATGATATAAGTATAGAGAAAACGCCCTGCTTCAAAAAGGTTAAAGCTTTTTTGAGGCGGGGCGTTTACTAATTATTAAGAAAGATTAATGAATTTCACCATTGTATCTTAATAATTTTTTTGGTAAGATAAATATGCTATATAAATTGAAGACACTGACAAAAGGTTATTGAGAGGGGAAAGGACCATGTACAATATTTTGCTATGCGATGATGAAAGGGACATCGTTTCGGCATTGAGAATATATTTGAGCAATCAGGATTACAATTTTTTCGAAGCCTACAACGGGCGAGAGGCACTTGAGGTTTTGCGCAATGAGGATATTGACTTGTGTCTGATGGACGTTATGATGCCGCAGATGGACGGAATAGAAGCTTTGTCCGAGCTTAGAAAGTTTTCGAATATTCCGGTTATCTTTTTGTCGGCAAAGTCTGAGGACACCGATAAGGTGCTGGGACTTAATTTGGGCGCAGACGACTACGTTACCAAGCCGTTTAATCCCGTTGAGCTGATAGCAAGGGTTAAATCACAGCTCAGAAGGTACACCCTTTTAGGAAGCGCACCGAAGCAGGCAGACGTTATAAGAATAGACGGAATAGAGCTTTTGTGCGATACAAAAAAGGTCACTGTGGACGGTGAAGCCGTTCAGCTTACGCCGAAGGAGTTTGAGATTTTAAAGTTTTTAATGCTTAGCCCGGGTACCTGCTTTTCTCCTGCCGAGATATACAGAAATGTCTGGGGAGAGGTGCCGATAGGCGTGGACAATGCGATTGCCGTACATATTCGGCATATACGAGAAAAAATTGAGATTGATCCCGCTGCACCGAGGTATTTGAAGGTGGTGTGGGGGAGAGGCTATAAGTTCGAGCGGTAGACCGCTCGAACTTGGGCAAAGTTTTGCTTTCTGCCTGAAAGGCAGAATTTTCGCTTCGCGAAAAACGCAAAATTTGCCGGCGAGTGCGGTACTGTAAATGAATTAGCGGTAGACAGCTCAAATTTGGGCAAAGTTTTGCTTTCTTCCTGAAAGGCGAAATTTTCGCTTCGCGAAAACGCAAAATTTGCCGGTGTGTGCGGTACTGCAAGTATTAGTGAGCGGTGAGCCGCTCGAACTTGCCGGTGTGCTGTTATTGCTCCGCCGGAGCAGACTTCATTAAAAACAGTGAATTGTTCAGGGCGGCGGTATCGGCTAAGCGGACGCACTCATTTACGCTTTTTCTTAAGTGCGAATGAAAAAGAATTAGTTTTCTTTTCATTATATAAAAACCATGAAGCTCAATTAAACTATAATTTTTGAGGTGATATTTATGAACGGCATTAAGGGTAAGCTATGGGCTAAGCTTTTGGCATTTGTAGTCTTTTTGGTATCGGTTCTGGCGCTGACAGCTTCTTGTGCTGTTGTCATATATCTTGGTGCGACCGATTCTTTCTTTGACGGCGGCAAAAGCATGAGGGAGGACGTTTTATATGAAGTGCTTCGCTCTAAGATGTATAATATCCAAGGCGCTGTATCGTTTTACACGCCGTACTGCACGACTGACGCAATTGAATTTGACAGCGATTTGAAAACTGAGGACCTTGAGATTGTCTACAACATTCAAAACAAAGAAGCTTTGGACAATTATGTAAGCTCCTATAGCGGCACAATCTCTGTCGATTCTCGAAATGTAAAAAATCTGGCGGAGCATTTAGATAATCATTATCCGACTGATTCAAGCAATCTTCTGATTTCAATCTCAGACAGCGGCGGCAATGTTATCTATTCAAACTACGACACCGACCAAGTCATGACAAACAGATTTGTCTATGATTATCCTGTTGCCGTTAGGGGCAAAACAGTCAGGATTTATACCATTTTAGACCCTGACGCGAGTATTGACGATTATATTAATATGCTTGAATGGCAGGGCTCAGTGGGCAACTTTTCATCATACAGGGTCGGTAAGGTCGGAGCAGAGGAATACGATGAATATGATGAATATAACAATCAATGGAACGAGGTTTTGTTTGATACAGGCTCGGAAATTGCTTATGCAGATGCGCCGTTGTTTAATCTTGACGGAGTAGCCGAAGGCTCTTTGATCTTCGACGGTATTTATACACCCGGAAAAAGCGACAGCCTGCACATATCTATCGGAGTTCCCGATGTGCTCAGAGTCGAGGATGACATCTCGTTTACACTTGATAAGGTTGACTTGGTATACAAAAACAAGAATTGGTTTATAGCGTTTATACCTATTTTCGGACTGATACTTATTACATCGGTTGTCTTTTTAATGTCGTCCGCAGGCTACGACAACGATAATAAGGGCGCAAGGCTTACTCTTGCCGACAAATTGCCGTTTGAGCTGTATATTTTAGCTACAGTATTGATTGCTGTCGGCTGTGTTTGCGGCTTGGAGTATTTCGCTACGAGATATGCCGCAGTTAATATTGTCATGTTTGCCGTTGCGGAATGCGTTTTCGCCGTCAGTGTGATGATATCGCTTATGTCCTTTGCCGCACGCTGCAAGACAGGTAAGTTCTTCATAACGACTGTTACATTCGGATGCTTTATCTACGCATACAGGGCTATTAAGTATTTGCTCCGAAACAGAAGGGTCAGCACTAAGGTTATATTGCTCTCCTCGGCAGTGCTCATATTTGATTTACTCTGTTTAGCGGCAATTGCATCGGGTTCAGGCGGAGGATGCTTTGTATTCATTATTGAAAAGATACTCCTTTGCATATTCATAATCAGATATGCCGTCGGTATGGATAGGATTAAGTCGGGCTGCAAAAAGCTTTCAGAGGGTGAGACGGATGTTGTCATCGATGAAAACGGTATGACCCATTCGCTGAAATGTGTAGCGCAGGACATCAACAGCATAGGCAACGGCATTCAATTGGCGGTTGAGGAGAAGATGAAGTCAGAGCGCTTGAAAACCGAGCTTATAACAAATGTATCGCACGATTTAAAGACTCCGCTGACATCAATAGTCAACTATGTCGACATACTGTCTAAGGAGGATATAAAGCCTGATACTGCAAGGGAATACGTTGATATTCTCGTTCGCCAGTCACAGAGAATGAAAAAGCTGATTAACGACCTTGTTGAAGCGTCCAAGGCTTCATCCGGAGCTATACCGGTTAACTTAGAGCGAACCGATATGTCGCTTCTGTTAACTCAGGCGGTTGCCGAATATGAGGAACGCCTTGAAAAGGCAGGCATAACCCCCGTTCTTGATTTCCCCGATAAGCCCATACCTGTAATGATAGACGGCAGACTGATGTGGCGAGTTTTCGACAACCTCATGGGCAATATATGCAAATACGCAATGAACGGAACAAGGGCATATGTGACATCATATGAGCAGGACAAAAAGTGCTATGTCACCTTTAAAAATATCTCAAAGTTTGCGCTCAACATTTCACCTGACGAGCTGATGGAGAGATTTGTAAGGGGAGACTCGTCGCGCTCGACAGAGGGAAGCGGTCTTGGTCTTTCGATAGCAAGAAGCCTTTGCGCTTTGCAGAACGTCGATTTTGAAATTCAGATAGACGGCGATTTATTTAAGGCTCAGCTGTCAGTAGATATTATTAACGACGATAAGGGCATAGAAAACGATTCTGCGTCGGTCAAGACTGATGTTAAGAGCAAGCCGGAAATGAAAGCGCAGGCTAAATCGCAAGCCGAACCGGACGTTATCCCGGTAACGGAATCTGATATAAAGTCAGAAGCGAAATCGGATGGTACTGCTGAATTACAGCCGATTCAGCTCGTCATCAATGCCGAAGCGGACAATATGAATACAGCAATTGAATCTGCTGAGACTCAGTCGGACGGCTCGCCCCTGCGCACTGCTTCGCCGTCGTCAGTTCTTGAAGAAGAGGACGAAGCGTCCGATTCGGGGAAGCTGACCGATACAGACGAGGGTACTGCGAATTAATCACTTTTCTTTAAAAGCATACCGGCTTTTCCTTTGATGACACATTAAAAGCCTGCACGAAATACCGCAATTATCGGTTTCGTGCAGGCTTTTTGTTTGCATATTTGAAGCATATGCTAAGCGTTGATACTGCTTTACTGTCATGCTAAGGGTTTTGGGTATAAGCGAACCGTCAAGAAGTAAGTCGGACGAATAAAAAACACATCCAAACTGCTTGTGTTCGGATGTGTTTTAATTGGTGAGCCACTGGAGATTCGAACTCCAGACCCTTTGATTAAAAGTCAAATGCTCTGCCGACTGAGCTAGTGGCTCACTTGCTTTATGACAGCTTTAATATTATATCAAACCGTATCTGATTTGTCAATAACTAAATCAATAATTTTCATGATTTCATGGTTTTCCAAAGTAAATGCAGCGGTAAATCCTGCATTTACTTTGGAAAGGAAGGAACGGTGAATAAGCTAATAGAACCGTTTTGCAGATTGTCAGCTTAATCTCAATCTGACAGCAGGGTTCTGTCGCTGAGCATTCCCTTTGAAGTTTCGGAAAACTTCTTGATAAGTCCGTCTACCGTGAGACTTTTCTTTTCTTCGCCCGATACGTCGAACACAATCTCGCCGTTGTTCATCATGATAAGCCTGTTGCCGTAGTGTATAGCGTCACGCATATTGTGGGTTATCATGAGGGTAGTTATGTTTCCGCTTGTTACAAGCTTATCTGTTATCGACAAGACCTTTGCCGCTGTCTGTGGGTCTAAGGCTGCCGTATGCTCGTCTAACATCAAAAGCTTGGGGTTTTCAAGTGTCGCCATCAAAAGAGTTATCGCCTGACGCTGTCCGCCTGAAAGCAGTCCTACCTTAGAGGTGAGTCTGTCCTCCAAGCCCAAATCAAGCATCGATAAAAGCTCTTTAAACCTTATGCGCTCCTTTGCGGTTATTCCGGGACGAAGAGTCGGCTTTTTGCCCCTTCTGAGCGCAAGCGCGAGGTTTTCTTCAATCTGCATATCTGCCGCTGTGCCCATCATGGGATCCTGAAATACTCGTCCGAAATACTTTGCACGCTTATAGTCGGGCATTTTGGTTACGTCGACGCCGTCGATAATTATCTTTCCGCTGTCTACAGAGTAGACGCCTGTTATCATGTTCAAAAGTGTCGACTTGCCGGCGCCGTTTCCGCCGATGACTGTTACGAAATCGCCGGGGTTAAGTGTCAGGTTAATTCCTCTGAGCGCTTTTTTCTCGTTGATTGTGCCGGGGTTGAAGGTTTTATAGACGTTTTCAATTTGCAGCATTGCCCTTAACCTCCTTTTGGGAAACGGTTTTCTTGTCCTTAGAAGCAGGCTGCTTGACAGCCATCTTAGTTTTCCAGTAGGGAATAGCTAAGAAAACAGCAACGAATGCTGCTGAGAACAGCTTGAGATTGTTTGAATTCAATCCGAGCTTCAAGACAAGTGCTATAACGATATAATATATTATTCCACCGAATACAACAGACATCAGTCTCAGTACGAAGTTATTAAAGAGCTTGCCGAATACTACCTCTCCGATAATAACGGCGGCAAGACCGATAACAATTGCACCACGACCCATGTTTACGTCTGCGCTTCCGCTGAACTGAGACAACAGTCCGCCTGATACGGCGACTATACCGTTTGATATTACAAGACCGATAATCTTTGTTGTGTCAGTGTTTATGCCGTTGGCTCTTGACATATTCTGATTGCAGCCGGTAGCACGAATTGAGCGACCTATTTCAGTTCCGAAGAACCAGTATAAAACCGCAATTATAGCGCCGACTATGACTATAAGCTTCAGAATTGTGAAGAACAGCTCATCCGTTTTTGAAGAAACAATGAGCTTGTAGTTTCTCCAGCTGATAGTTGTGTTAGCTCTGCCGCTCATAATTCCTAAGTTGATAGAATAAAGAGCAAGCTGAGTTAATATACCCGAGAGTATGGCAGGAATACCGAACTTGGTGTGTAATATACCGGTTACAAATCCGGCAAGGCATCCTGCCGCAAAGGCTGCAACGAGCGCAAGGTATATGTTTACGTTAAACTGCGTCGTCAAGACAACTAAGACTGCGCCGCCTGTTCCCAATGAACCGTCGACGGTGAGGTCTGCAAAGTCTAAAATCTTATATGTTATGTATACTCCTATAGCCATTAAGCCCCAAATCATTCCCTGAGCTATGGGAGAGGGCAGCGACTGTATAAACTCAATCATAAATTATATTAGCCGCAAAAATGCGTTCCTTTCCTTTAAGTATGATGCTAAGCGTTTGTTTCGCAGCAGCTTCGGCAAGACGCTTATGATGATAATCAAAAGCAAAAAGTGGTCTGCGTCGGCTCGCCACTTTTTGCAAAATGATATGCTGTGTTCGATTAAATTATCCTATGGGCTCGTAGCCTTCGGGAATTGCAACGCCTATAGCTTCGGCTCTTTCCTTGACATACTGCTTGGTCAAGTCCTTGGCGTATTCAATGTCCATTTCAGCAGGGTCCTTGCCGTTTACGAGAATTTCGTATGCCATTTCGCCTGCCTTATAGCCGATGTCGTAGTAGCTGATAGACAGTGTTGCAATACCGCACTTGCTGCATATTCCGGCTTCACCTGCGATAACCGGCATCTTTGCAGGCTCTAAAACGTTGTTTATAGCCTCAGCGTTGGAAGCTGCGGTATTGTCAGTGGGAACGAATACAGCGTCGCATTTGTCGTTGACAATCTGCTGAGTTACGGGTGTAACGTCGTTGGTGTCAACGAAGGTGTAAATCTTGGTTTCAATACCAAGATTCTTGAGCTCGTCAGTGATAACGTCAGCCTGATACTTTGAGTTCTTTTCAGCTGAGCAGTATAAAACACCGACTGTCTTAGCATTAGGAACAAGCTCCTTAATCATTGCTGCCTGCTCTGCAAGGGGAGCGAGGTCTGCTGTACCGGTGATGTTGTAGCCGGTTTTGCCTGTCCAGTCCTTGATATCAAGAGCGGTTGCATAGTCTGTGATGGAGGTTGCTACAATCGGGATTTTGTCGGTCGCCTGAGAAGCGGCAGCCAAAGCGTCGGTAGCGTTTGCCATGATGAGGTCAACCTTATCGGAAACAAACTTTGATGTGATGGTTGTGCAGTTTGTTGCCTCGCCCGATGCGTTTTGAACGTCGAACTCAACCTTGTCTCCCAGCTTTTCTTTAAGTGCGTCCTGGAAGCCCTTGGTTGCAGCGTCTAAAGCATCATGAGTAACTAACTGGCATATTCCGATTTTATAAACCTTGTCTTCCTTGCCGGAAGAGCCGTCGTTTGACCCCTTGCCGTCTTCAGCCGGAGCTCCGCACGCTGCAAATGACATGAGCATGGAAGCTGACAAAAGAATCGATAAAAATTTCTTCATAAAAATGTCCCTTTCTTTTGTGGCTCACTGTATAATGAGCCGATTTGCTTATGTAGTACGACGATTTAAACCAGTAAATCATTGCGAGCGAAATAAAAAGCAAGTCGCTTACTACGGATGATATTATAACGCTTTTAATCGATAAAGTCAACCTTTTTTGATGAAATGTCAATGATTTTAATGGATAAGAGCTGTGCGGATAATAGCTTTATCCTTGATATGTGCATTTTACTGTTAAAGCAGGATGAACAAAGATAAAAAATAATCCGAAGCAGATTTTTATCTGCTTCGGATAGGAAAGAGACTACAAAAAGATACATTTTCATTTATGGGTATTGCCGTAAGGCAGAATCGCAAACAATTGCATGGACACGGAATTTCAATGCTGTATTTTTCTTTTGCACATCAATGAAATATAGCCACGCAAAATAAATCCCCATGCACTGCAGTGTATTTCATAGCGTAAGCTATTTCATATGCCGTAGGCATATTTCACAAATCCCACAGGGATTTATTTCATTGAAAAAAGCACTCCCAAAGGAGTGCTTTTTTCTGGCGCGCCTGGGGAGATTCGAACTCACGACCTACCGGTTCGTAGCCGGGCACTCTATCCACTGAGCTACAGGCGCATTCCACGATTACTTATATTATCACACCGTGCGCTGGTTGTCAAGTGCTTTTAACTGATTTTTATAAATATTCGGTTAATTTTGTTCATAGATTTTCTATTGCAAAACGGTATTCGTTTTGATATAATACAGATTATCAGCAATTTATACTGTTTTCCTATCAAACTATAGATTTTGTCGATAGGTAGATTTAAGAATAGTATTATTATAATGTTATACCCTAAGGAGTTGCTATGTCCGAGAATACCAGCAAAAAGAACCAATACATTTTTCCCTGCGTTACAACAAGGGATGTAATTGTACATCCTAAAATGACAGTTAAATTTGACGTTGTGCGCCCAAAGTCGCTTGCCGCTTTGAAGGAAGCTTTGAACGGCGACAGGCACGTTTTTCTGACAGCGCAGATAGATTCAAGCATATCCGAGCCTACTGCCGACGATGTTTACAAAATCGGCACTGTATGCGAAATAAAGCAGATAGTTAACCTCAGCGACGGCATTTCCAGAGTGAGGGTTCAGGGCGTTTATCGTGCAAAGCTGTGCAGCCTTTTCGACGAGGGGGACGCCTTGAGTGCAGAAGTCAAAATAATGAACACATTTTCTAAGGAAAAAATGCCCCAAGAGGAGCTTGACGCTCTTGTACGAGTTGCCAAGACAGCGTTTGAGGCTTATTCCGTCGTTGTTCCGAGAATGCCTGACGAGCTTAAGAGCAGCGTTATGCGTTCTAAGACACCGACCGAGCTCTATGAAAATCTCGCATTTAATATTGCTATGAGCACTCAGGACCGTCAGCAGGTGCTGGAAGCGGCGTCACTCGGCGAAAAGCTTGCCATACTTCTTGCCATACTGACAAGAGAAACTCAGATAATGTCAATTGAGAACGACATTCATTTAAAGGTCAGCGCCGCTATTGACCGCAGTCAACGTGAGTATTATCTCAGAGAGGAAATGCAGGTCATAAGGCGAGAGCTTGGAGAGGATGATTCTCCCGAGGACGAGGGATATGAGTATCTGACCAAGATTTCAAATCTCGGCTTGAACGAGGAGTGCGTTGAAAAGCTTGTCAGCGAGGTCAACCGCCTGACGAAGATGCCGTACGGCTCTCAGGAAGCGGCTGTAATCAGAAGCTATTTAGATACCGTTATCGAGCTTCCGTGGAACGAATCGACAAAGGATAATATTGATATAGAAAAGGTATCGGCTCAGCTTGACAAGGATCACTTCGGCATGAAGAAGGTCAAGGACAGAATATTGGAGCTTTTGTCTGTCAGAGCGCTTACAGATGATGTAAAGGGTCAGATACTTTTATTAGTCGGACCTCCCGGGGTCGGCAAGACGTCTATAGGACGCTCCATTGCCAAGGCACTCGGAAGAAAATACGTCAGAGTGTCGCTCGGCGGCGTCAGAGACGAGTCTGACATCAGAGGTCACAGAAAGACATATATAGGCTCCATGCCGGGACGAATTATCAACGCCGTTAAGCAGGCAGGAACGAACAATCCGCTTATCCTGCTCGACGAAATAGATAAAATGGCAAACGATTTCAGGGGCGACCCTTCGAGTGCGATGCTTGAGGTTTTGGACAGCGAGCAGAATAAAGAGTTCCGTGATCACTACATAGAGCTTCCCTTTGACCTTTCAAACGTATTGTTTGTGACTACAGCCAACTCGCTTGATACTATCTCGGCGCCTTTGCTCGACAGAATGGAAGTAATCGAGCTTCCGAGCTACACAAGAGAAGAAAAGTTTGAAATTGCGAAGCGCCACCTGATTCCGAAGCAGGTGAAGAATAACGGTCTTAACGGAAACAAGATCAGATTTTCCGATGCCGGAGTATATGAGCTTATAGACTTTTACACAAGAGAAGCAGGTGTAAGAACGCTTGAGCGTCTCATTGCGTCTATATGCAGAAAGGCTGCCAAGGAGATAGTTCTTAAGGAAGCTGCAAGAGTTAGTGTTACTCCTGAGATTGTAGAAAAATACCTCGGCGTCAGAAAGTATACCGACGATCTCAGATCGCAGACTGCTCAGGTCGGTGAGGTAAACGGCATGGCTTGGACTGCTGTCGGCGGAACGCTTATGCCTCTTGAGGTTATGACTATGGACGGCAAGGGCGTCTTGGAGCTGACAGGCTCGTTGGGAGACGTTATGAAGGAGAGCGCAAAGATTGCCGTCAGCTATGCAAGAAGCGTTGCCGATAAGTACGGAATAGACAAAGACTTCTACACCAAAAAGGACATACATATTCACGCTCCCGAGGGTGCAGTCCCAAAGGACGGACCGTCGGCAGGAGTAACTCTTGCAACAGGACTTATTTCTGAGCTGTCGGGAATAAAGGTCAGAGCGGACGTTGCCATGACAGGCGAAATAACCCTGCGAGGAAAGGTCTTGGCTATAGGCGGTCTTCGTGAAAAGACAATGGCGGCATATAAGGCGGGAATAAAGACGGTTATTGTTCCTGCTGCCAACAAGCCCGACCTCGAAGAGGTAGACGACAAGGTTAAGCAATCGCTTGAGTTTGTCTTTGCGGAGACAATTGAGGATGTTTTGGAGGTAGCACTGGAGAAAAACAGCGCAGGCGATAAGGCATCAGGAATGGACGGCGTGAATTTATATAAAAAGAATGACAAATTGATTGGAGCAAGACTTGATGGAGCTGAGAAACGCTGAATTTTTCGCCTCATACGGAACATATAAGCAGATCCCTTCGCCGGAACGGATTGAAATTGTTTTTGCAGGGCGCTCAAACGTCGGAAAATCCTCGCTTATAAACAGGCTTTTCGGTCGAAAAAGCTTGGCAAGGGTTTCGGCAGTGCCGGGAAAGACTCAGACTATAAACTTTTACAGCCTTGAATACGTCTTTTTTGTCGACCTCCCGGGATACGGCTACGCTAAGGTCGCAAAGACTGAGAAGGAGCGCTGGAGAGAGCTGATAGGCGGCTATTTTGCCGACCCTGAGAGGGACATCGGACTGGTATTGTCGCTTGTAGATATGCGTCACCCTCCGTCGCAGGACGATATAACCATGATAAACTTCCTTATCGATAATGAGCTGCCGTTTATAGTGGTTCTTACCAAGGCGGACAAGTTGAATAAATCCGAGCGCGCCAAGCGCATGGAGCTTATAAAGAAGGAGCTTCCTTGCTTTGAACAGCTTACCGTAGTTCCGTTTTCGGCTGTTACAGACGAGGGAGTAGATACGCTCAGGGAGATAATCACGGAAGTTGCTTCCGATGATTAACGCCGACTCTTGCTTAATTTGATACCGTAGCATAGCAAGCCGCAAAATCGCTTAGATGGATTTTGCGGCCTGCTTTTTGCTTATATTTAAATGTGAATGAATATAAAAATCACCCGGACAAATGCTGTCCGGGTGACAATATATGTGCTTAAATTATCAAGCCCAAGGATTCTCAGTCGGGTAGGGAAGGCTCTTAGGCTGGTTGTATGCGATGTCTTCAATGCCCAAGTACTTCATAACCTCAAACATCAGCTTGCCGCAGTGAGTGAAAGCAACTGCGCCGTGGTGAGGATATCTCTTCTGTACCAAAACGTGACGGTAGAATCTGCCCATTTCGTGGATAGCAAAGATTGCGATACCACCGAATGAACGAGTGGGAACGTTGAGGATTTCGCCCTCTGCGATGTAGCATCTGAGCTTGCCCTCTGAATCGCACTGCAAGCGATAGAAGGTGATGTCAGAAGGAGCGATATCGCCTTCAAGAGTACCTCTTGTGAAGTCGGGCTCGCTGTCCTGAGGCTCAAGAAGTCTGTGCTGGATGAGCTGATACTTAACAGCTCTGTCGTCACACATCTTGCAGGAAGGTGTGTTTCCGCAGTGGAAGCCCATGAAGGTATCGGTGAGAGCATAGCCCATAGAAGCGATGTTGTCCTCATCGTAGATGTACTTCGGAACGGAGTTGTTGATGTCAAGAAGGGTAACGGTGTCGCCGGTGAGGCAGATGCCTATGTACTCGGAAAGTGCGCCGTAGATATCAACTTCGCAGGAAACAGGGATGCCTCTTGAAGCGAGACGGCTGTTAACATAGCAAGGCTCGAATCCGAACTGGCTCGGGAAAGCAGGCCAGCACTTGTCAGCAAATGCAACGTACTTCTTTGAACCCTTGTGGTTCTCAGCCCAGTCAAGAAGTGTAAGCTCAAACTGTGCCATTCTTGCGGAAAGCTCAGGGTAATACTTGCCTTCGCCCATTTCAGCAGCCATGTCAGCGCAAACGTCAGCGATTCTGGGATCGTTAGCGTGCTCCTTGTAGGATACCAAAAGGTCAAGCTCGGAGTTCTCTTCAATTTCAACGCCTATTTCATAAAGACCCTTGATAGGAGCGTTGCAAGCGAAGAAGTCCTGAGGACGGGGACCGAAGGTTATAATCTTCAAATCCTTAAGACCGAGGATTGTTCTTGCGATAGGAACGAACTCAGCCATCTTATCAACGATTTCTTCAGCAGTTCCGACAGGGTACTCGGGGATATAGCCCTTGAGCTTTCTCATGCCGAGGTTGTAGGAGCAGTTGAGCATACCGCAGTAAGCGTCGCCTCTGCCGTTGATCATGTCGCCGTCGCCTTCAGCAGCTGCAACGAACATACAGGGACCGTCAAACTTCTTAGCAATAAGTGTTTCGGGAGTCTCAGGACCGAAGTTACCTAAGAATACAGTGAGAGCGTTGCATCCGGCAGCGTTGACCTCTTCAACAGCCTTGAGCATATCAAGCTCGTTCTCAACAGTGGTCTTGCACTCGTAAACATCAAGACCCTTAGCTGCGCACTGTGCAACAATTGCAGCACGGCGCTTCTCGGAAAGCTGAATCGGGAAGCAGTCACGGGAAACTGCAATGATACCAAGCTTGACAACAGGAATGTTTATCATTTTATGTACCTCCAAATAGATTTTTATACCGCCTGACACCGATTAACGGTCAAATAAGCAGTATTTTCATATAGTTCTTCACTATGTACAAACATTATATAATATTTCGTAAGTAATATCAACTGTTTATTTCAAAATTTCTAAAAAACTTTGCAGTTTTTTCGCTGTGGTTTTTGCGCTTCGGACGTTTATGCTTCTGATAAGGTATTGTTCGATTATATTTTATATTTTTCTAAAAATTCTCCATTTTTTGAGCGGACACCTTGACAAAAATTCACAGGTATGATATTGTATAATAAATTCATGAATTTAGAAATTTACCGCAAAAATAATAAAACAACTTATTATTTGATTTTGAATCCATGCTCTCACATTATAAATTAACAGGTTCTATTATATTAGCAGCACGGCGAAGCTCGCTGTAAATGGGCTGCAACTGCATATGGGTGGGGACAATAAATGTTCAAGTTGAAGTCGGAATTTGCCGGCAGTATTTCGCCATATGCACAAAACATAAAAAACTCTATTCGAGCTGCCGCATACACTGTCGGCAGGAACAAAGCGGAGATGAACAATCATGTCAAAAAGAAACCCTATCCTTTATATAATCGTATCGATAATAGTAATTGCTTCGCCGTTTGCTTTGAATGAATCATTTAAATACTTCCAAGGATTAGCATCCATGAAGTTTGAACCTATTTATAAGCTTGTCAATATAATTATAAGTGCTGCTGCATTTGGCATTTTGATGCCTTTTCATGTGCTTTTGGCGTCAAGGCTTGATAAAAAAGCGAGACTCATTATTGCTGCATTTTTTTGTAATCAACATCATATCAGCATATGTGGGATTTATAACAATGACACTTACTAACTACGTTTCGCAGGTTTTCGTTGTCTCCATGACGTTTGCAGGCATTATTGAGCTGATAGCTTTATTTGCAAAAAAGAAAGACGAGGCGCAGCGTAAACAGCATTAATTTAACAGCACAGTATAACGGCACCGACTGCTCCAAAGGCTTCGGTGCTTTTTATGTAACGATTTATGCTTATGTAACAATTTGTGCGATTCACTTGAAATAATTAAAAAACAATGATATTATTTTGTTGATATATTAAGTCGGAGGTTTTTAAAAAATGTCTGCGCTTCTTTTAATAGTTATTTACATAGCTTTTATAGGTCTCGGAATACCGGACGCTGTGTTCGGCTCAGTTTGGCCGGCAGTTTACACCGACCTTGATATACCTGTCTCGATGGCGACTGTCGTTACCATGACGTGTACCTGCGGCTCTATTATAATGAGCTTTTTTTCGGCAAGAATAATAAACCGTTTCGGCACACCGGCTGTTACAGCCGTTTGCACTTGCCTTACCGCTGCGGCACTTTTGGGATTTTCTTTTGCTCCTAACATATGGTGGATGGCGGCTTTGGCGCTTCCTTTGGGTTTGGGCGGCGGAGCTATTGATTCTGCGCTCAATAACTATGTTGCCCTTCACTACAAGGCGTCTCATATGAGCTATCTGCATTGCTTTTACGGCGTGGGTGTGGCGCTTAGCCCTTATATTATGTCGCTGGCGCTTGGACAAACGGCCGAGTCGGGCAACTGGCGAATGGGGTATAGGACTGTGTTCGCAGTTCAGGCGGTCGTAGCGATTATAACTATTATCAGTCTTCCGCTTTGGAAAAAAGCCCACGGAGAAGATGCACTCGGCGTTGAGGGTACTGTTGAAAATGAGACGGTAAGTCCTTTCACGATGCTCAGGGACAGAAAAATGCGTTTAACCTGTTTGGTGTTTTTTGGCTCCTGTGCCTTGGAAATGGCGTGCTGTGCATACGGAAGCACATTTTTGGTGAATGCAAAGGGCTTGGAAAAAAGTGCTGCCGCAATGATGATTTCGGTAAACTATGCCGGTCAGGCACTCGGAAGGTTTACATCGGGTCTTTTAGCTGACAGACTGTCGGGACGAAAGATAATAGCAATCGGTCAGATTATTTTGCTGCCTGCCATAGTATTGCTTATACTGCCGTTGGGCAGTGTCGCTTCGGCTGTCGGTATTTTCTTAATCGGCTTCGGCAACGGACCGGTATTTCCTAATATGGTTCATCTTACTCCCGAGCATTTCAGTAATTCGCAGTCGGCAATGGGCGTTCAGATGTCAGCAGGGTATATAGGCGTACTGATTTCGCCGATTATTTGCGGCGTTATGGCTCAGTATCTGACTGTAAAGCTTTTCGGATGGTATCTGCTCCTGCTTTTAGCTCTGTTTTCGGTGTCGCTGTATATGCTTTACAGAGCGGTTGACTCAAAAGACCGAAATAAAAATTCTTCGGTGTAGGTCGGCATCTCAGAATATATCATTAGTGATATCACAACGTATCATTGATTTTTGATTTATGGTATGCTACCATTAGCTTATCCGAATCGGTCATTTGACCTTTAAATACGAAAGGGGAAATTTTAATGAACAACTTAATAGCAGCCTATATAAGAACGGCTTCACCCGATTATTCAATATACTTAGCGCAGTCCGTGCACTTTGCTATGTCCTGCGACGGGGGACATAGCTTCACTCCGCTTAATAAGAACTACGGAATACTCTTCCCTAAATGCCGCTACAATGAGGAAAACGGCATAGTTTCAAGGGGCGTTTGCGATGTTCAGATGGTTAAGTCCGGCGATACATATATAATTTCGGGCTGTGAAATCGAGCGCCATCAGGTTAAGACAGGCATTTTCATGGATTCAAAGGAAGACGTGCAGACCGACGCATTCGTTTGCTGGACGACAAAAGACTTCGTAAGCTTTTCTGAGCCTGAACGCTGCCTGAATAGATTCCCTGAGGGCATATCTGTCGATGAGGAATCAAAGCCGTGTGCAGTTGACTGCAACAAGGCTCAAAGCTGCTCATGTACGATTTCGGTATCGTCCGAAATAGCAAGCCGTCTTTCAGAGCTTAATAAGACGGTTGAATTTGAAGCGATTAAGCTGCCTGAAAACGTCACCGTAAAAACTGCTGACGAGCTTGATTCAATTAAAGCTGAAGCGATCTATACCGACGGTTCGACTCATTTGAAAAAGGTTATCTGGAACAAAGACGCAGTTGATTTTACAAAGCCGGGACAGTATGAGGTCGACGGAAGGATATTTGCAAGGCGTTTTCCGTTCCCTGTTGAGGAACGTGCCTGGGGCGACCCAATAATAACTCTTTATGAGGGCAAATATTACTTCATCGGAACAGACGACTGGGGCGGCAATAAAATGTATGAAATCAGGTGTGCAGATACTCCGGAGGATTTGTTCAGAGCCGATACAAGAAGGGTAACTCTTTTGGAAGCTGAAACATCGGAATGGGATACAACCTTCTGGGCGCCTGAGTTTCACATTGCCGGCGGAAGAATGTGCATTTTCGGCACACTCGGCAAGGGCAGCTTTGACCCGCAGTCCCATGTAATGAGACTGAAAGAAGGCGGCGACATGATGAATCCCGACGACTGGGAGAAACCGATAAGATGCGTTATGCCTGACGGCAGGTACTTGTCCTTGAATCCTCTCGGTGACGGCAAAAACGGCATCACTTTAGACATGACATACTTTGAGGTAAACGATAGGGGATATGCTGCATGGTCGTTTAGAACCTGGGCGGGAACAGACAGCGGCTCTATGATTATGATAGCAGAGGTTGACCCCAAGAACCCGTGGCAGCTCTTAACCTATCCTAAGCTTCTTACAAGACCCGATCTCGGCTGGGAAAACATCGACGGAACGGACAACAACGAGGGCCCTCACCCGATAGTCACCGATGACAAGGTATATCTTGCATACTCGGGCGGAAACGCCGCAGGCGACACATATGTAGTCGGAATGATGACGGCAGAAATCGATTCCGAGCTTTCTAACCCCGACGTATGGACAAAGTCAGCTACACCGTGGCTTGCTTCAAACTTTGTTGAGGGCGAGCTTGGCTGCGGTCATAACGGCTTCTTTATTGACGAGCTCGGAGATACATATATAACCTATCACGGTCATAAGACCTTGGGCAACTCAGCAAGAATAGACGGCGTTCGCCGTGTACATTTCAAGAAAGACGGTTCGCCGCTTCTGTATATGACAAATGAGCAGGATTTGCCGATAGGTAAGGAAGACGTCAAAATAACTATTACCGTAAAGTAATCGATGTATATTTAAGGTACTTGACATATTCGACAGGCAAGTACCTTTTATATAAATGAAATGCAACCTACGATAGTTTGGAGGAAAGCAAAAATGATAGCTAAACGAATTTCTGCTTTACTGATTGCAACCATAATGATGTTAGGCTTTACAGCCTGCGGTGGGAAAAAGCTTCCTGAATTAGAGCAAAACGATTGCTGGATAGTGGCATATACAAGATTTCCATCAGATGAGTACTCAACTTATCTGGCACAAAGCGTTCATTTTGCCGTTACAACCGATTCCGGCAAGAGCTTTACACCATTGTATCACAACTACGGCAGACTTTATTCAAAATGCCGGTTCAGCGAGGAAAACGGCATAATCTCTACGGGGATAAAGGGAATAGAACTTTATAAGAGCGGTGACACATTTATTATCACTGCAAAGGAAACAAAGCGTTTAAAGGATACAGGCGTTGATATGGAGACAAATATGTTTGTTCGATGGACGACTGAGGATTTTATGAGCTTTACTGAGCCTGAGCTTACAGAAAAGAGAACTCAAGGACTTAGATACGACACAGAATCAACAAAGCCCGACGCTTCAAGTCTTGATTATGCAACCGCTGACATTGCGGCATTGCCTATCAGCCGTGAGCTTGCGGACAAGCTTTTGGAGCAGAACAAAACAGTTGAGTTTGAACGCCTTGAGCTGCCGGACAAAGTAACGGTTGGCAGCTTGGAAGAACTTAAAGAGGTGACTGCAAGCGTTAAGTACACCGACGGCTCTGTTCATGAAAAGCATATAGAATGGAATACTGACGGCATTGACTTTGACAAGGACGGTAAATACACTTTAACCGGCGAAGTGGTTGTAAGGCGATTTGAATTTCCTGTTGAAGACCATCCTTGGGCGGACCCTGTTATAACCTATTACAACGGCAAATACTATTATATTGCCACAGACGATGCAAACGGAAACACCAACTTTGAAGTGCGTGAAGCGTCCACACCTGAGGAGCTTTTCACTGATAAAGCGAGGCGTTCTGTCATTTTGTCCGCTGATGACAGCATATTCAGCGGAACCTTCTGGGCGCCTGAATTTCATGTTACCGGAGGTCAGATGAGGATTTTCTGTGCCTTGAGCGTATCCGGCTTTGACCCTCAGTGCTATATAATGTCTCTTAATGATGGCGGAGATATGCTTAACCCTGATGACTGGAGCGCACCCAGGCGCTGCATGACTTCTGATGGCAGATACATAAACGACAATCCGTTAGGCGACGGCAAGAGCGGAATAACTCTTGATATGACCTATTTTGAAGCAGGTTCAAAGAGCTATGTCGTGTGGTCATACAGAACATGGGCGGGAACTGACAGCGGATCTATGCTGATGATTGCCGAGGTCGACCCGTCAATGCCATGGAGGCTTAAGTCAGATCCGCAGCTTCTTACAAGACCCTACTATGCATGGGAGCATATAGATGTTACAGACAACAATGAAGGTCCGAATGCTATAGTTACGGATGATAAGGTATACTTATCCTATTCGGGAGGCTCGGCAAGATTAGATACATATGCTGTCGGAATGCTCATTGCTAATGTCGGAGACGATTTGACAGATGTGTCAAACTGGACTGACACAATGGCACCCTGGCTGGCGTCAAACTTCGTTGAGGGCGAATATGGCTGCGGTCACAATGCGTTCTTTGTGGATGAATATGGCGACACATATATAACATATCATGGTCACAGCTCCAAGCAGTCGTCAATCGCACCCGGTATACGCCGTGTTCACTTCAGAGCCGACGGCTCGCCGATTTTATTCATGACTGACGAGCAGGACTTCCCGGAGTCTAAGCAGAATGTCAAAATCAGCGTTACCGTTAAGCATTGAGCCACAGCATAAACGGTCTGCTTTGAGAACTCGGCCGCTTAGTCGCAAAGTGAAGCTTTTGACTATAAGTAATTAGGAAGTGTTAAGTATGAATAATTTTGTACCAAACGAGGACAATGTCAGATTTTTAGGCAGGGCAGTATTTATTGACGGTTTGCTCCGACTAGCATATTCAGGCTCGGGCGCAGAATTTGCGTTTGAGGGGACAAGTCTTTCTATAGTTGTAAGAGGGGACGACAACATTGAAAAAGAGGATTCAAGCAATCTTCCCAGAATTGCCGTCTTTGTAAACGGAGAACGTGTTGTCGATGAGGTTTTGTCAAAGCCTGAGACAACGCTTGAGGTTTGTTCATCCGCCGAATTAAGAGAATGCACAGTAAGTGTTGTTAAGCTTTCCGAGACAGGCAATTCAACCTGCGCAATTAAGTCGATAGCAGTGTCTGAGTGCGGTAATATTATTCCTACAAATAAAAAGGCACATTCAATTGAATTTATCGGCGATTCGATAACCTGCGGTTACGGCGTTGACACCGACCGTGATCATCACTTTTCAACCGGCACTGAGGATTGCACGAAAACATATGCCGGTATAACAGCGCAGCTTTTGGATTGCGACTGCAGCATTGTTGCTAAGAGCTGTCACGGAGTGATAACTGCTTCTACTGTAGACGGCACAAAGCAGAATTGGGGAATAATGCCTCAGTATTATGAATGCTTCGGTTCGGGTGCAGGCTGTATAAACGGCATATACCTGGAGAGCATAAAGTGGGATTTCGATAAGCACCGCAATGACGTTGTTGTCATAAACCTCGGAACAAATGATTATACCTACACCGGCAATAACCCCGAAAGGCTTGATGAATACAGGCTTGGGTATGTTGACTTCTTAATTCGTCTGCGTGAGCTTAATCCCGATTCAAAAATCATCTGTACGGTGGGAATGATGGGAGATGAGCTGTATAAAACCATTGAATGCGCTGCGGATGAGTATACGGCGAAAACGGGAGATATGAACGTTGCGTGCTATCGTTTTGATGTTCAAGACAGTGCTGACGGCTACGGCGGAGATTACCATCCGAGTGTCGCAACGCACGAAAAGGCAGCTAAAAAATTCGCCGAATTTATTAAGAGCGTGATGGGCTGGTAAAGCGGCTGTAAGCCGAACTATGGTCCGGCTTGATGATATTAATTCCGACTTTGCGATTGAGACGGATGTTGATATCTAAGAGTGTATTAATCGCAGTTTGAATTCGAAAATTTAATTCAAAAATTACCACTAATATAAAAACACACAATGCTAATAATACTTTTGCAAACTCATTTAGGGCGTTCAAAAAAGAGCGTGCTTAACAATGTTTGAAAAGATGTCTTTAAAGAGACAATCTAAACTTAAACTATTAAAGGAGTGTTTTTATAATGAAAGGTATTACAAGCGATCAGGGCAGACAGACTCTTGAGCAGTTCAAGATCGAAGCTGCTAACGAAGTTGGAGTTAATCTCAAGAACGGTTACAACGGCGACCTCACATCTCGTGAAGCAGGCGCAGTCGGCGGTCAGATGGTTAAGAAGATGATCGACGCTTACAAGACCGGTTCAAACAGATAATATATCTAATACGAACATCCGAAATGACCCCGAGGCAGATATTGCTTCGGGGTCAAATTTGTCGTTGGCTATCATTTGCAGCTTGATTAAATGCGGTACGTCTGAATTTTAACGGCATTGAGCCGAAGGGGTACGACCGGTACGAGCCTTTTGCATTATTTTTCAGCACAATTTTTATATTTTCACTAAAAACATCTTTATTTTTTGCAACAAATATGATATCATTATTGTATTATTTTAAATGATGGTATTGTGCTTTTAAACGGATATCTGCATGAATGGCTGTATTGAAGCTTTGCTGTTCAGCATCATCTCAAGGCACGTCGGCTGTTTACATATGATATGAACTTTTGCGCTCGGTGCGGCTTACGGTTTTGAAAAGGTGCGGCAAGTGTTTAAATAAGCTTTGAATGCGAAAAATCCGATTTGACAGCATTGCTTGTTAATAAGAAAGGAAGGTTTTAAATGGCTCAAAGAAGATACAGTACCGGCAAGAGGAAGGCGAAGATAAGGTATAAGAATGTTGCGCTTCTTTTGGCGGTTTTGATTTTGATAGTTGCATTAATTTGCGGCTCTTGCAGTGCGATTAAGAAAAGCAAGGATAATAAGGACGATCCCGACGTCGGAAAGACTTCTGATTCAAATGTGACGCTTCCGCCTCCGGATGATAGTGATGAGCCGGAGATTAATCAGCCTTTGGACTTGACCAAGCAGACTTCATATCGTTTTGATTCCGTAACGAGGGGACAGGGCGACTTGGGCGTCGGAGATTTGACGCTTGTCAATAATAATATTAAGTTTTTGGGTAAAGTCAATGAGGACGACCTTGTTGTTATAAGAGAAAAGAAAAACGGCGCATATTGGGTGCGTGATTACAGCGTTTTGATTTTACCCGAAGCTATGGACGCATTAAACGCCATGCTTTTAGACTTCAACACAGCGACAGGCAACGGCAATGTTATGGTAAGAAGCGGTTACCGTACTATTGAGTATCAGCAGCAGCTTTACGATGACGAGCTTGCCAAGACAGGCGCAGTTTCGTCCGCACTGGTTGCCATGCCCGGCTACAGCGAGCATCATACAGGCTTAGTAGTCGACTTCACAACCTACAACGGTTCGACCTACAAGGATTTCGACGGCAGCGGCGACTATGAATGGATTATGAATAACTGTCATAAATACGGCTTTGTCAACAGATATCCAAAGGGAAAAGAAAAGCTCACATATATAGACAACGAGCCTTGGCACTTCAGATATGTCGGCACACCGCACGCAAAGGTAATGAAGGATTACGATTACTGCTTAGAGGAGTATATTTCCTTTATCAAAAACTACACTATAGATACAGGCTTCCTTTTGGTTGAGGATGACGACGGATCTAAGTACATCATCTATTACACTCCTCTCACCGACCCTGAGAGTACATCTATCTACATTCCCGTCAAGGAAGACGAGACAATGTATGACTATGAAATATCAGGCAATAACGTCGACGGATTTATAGTAACCGTCAAGCTCGAACAGGGCACGGCTCAGCCTGAGCCGTCGGCACCTGTTGACCCGACATCTCCGGATGAAAACCCGGACGCTGCTAATCAGCCGCAGGATAATCAGTAAAATATTTTTGAAAGGATAAATAAAAATGTCAGAATGCACACACGATTGCTCATCATGCAGCCAGAATTGTTCGTCAAGAACTCAGCCGCAGGATATGCACATTGAAACAAATCAGCTCAGCCACATAAAAAAGGTGATAGGCGTCGTCAGCGGAAAGGGCGGAGTCGGAAAATCTTTAGTTACATCCCTTTTGGCAGTTGAAGCTAAAAGAAGGGATTTCAAGACTGCCATTTTGGACGCTGACATAACCGGTCCGTCAATTCCGAAGGCCTTCGGCTTGACTCAAAAAGCTGACGGCGACGGCGAATACATTTACCCGGTTTGCACTAAGACCGGAATAGAGGTTATGTCGGTAAATCTTCTCTTGGATGACGAAAAGCAGCCGGTAGTTTGGCGCGGACCCGTTATAGCGGGTGCTGTCAAGCAGTTCTTCAGCGAGGTTGTTTGGAACGACGTTGATTATATGTTTGTCGATATGCCTCCGGGAACAGGCGACGTTCCGCTTACTGTGTTCCAGTCTATAAGATTAGACGGCATTGTAATAGTTACATCTCCGCAGGAATTGGTATCAATGATTGTTGCAAAGGCTGTAAACATGGCTAAAATCATGAACATCCCCATTTTGGGCATAGTTGAGAACATGAGCTATGTTAAGTGCCCGTGCTGCAATGAAGAGATTAAAATCTTCGGCGAGAGCCACACAGATGAGATTGCCAAGGAATACGGAACCGAGGTTTTGGCTAAGCTTCCCTTCGACCGTGAGCTTTCAAAGCTTTCCGACAACGGCTGTATTGAGCTGTTTGAAGGAAACTGGATGGATGAAGCAGCCGATAAGCTGTTTGGATAAGTATTTGTATAAATAGCGTAAAACACGCATGGGCAGAGCTTGACCTATGCGTGTTTTTATATTTAGTTCACCGCAAAAAGAAAGCCGCAAAATCCACATTAGAGCGATTTTGCGGCTGCTTTTAGGCTGATGGCTTAAACGAAAAACATAATCATCAGCATTTATTATCAGCGTTTATTGTGTATCGGCATTGCATATTTCGTCGGCAGATACTAAAGATTTCACATATAAAGGTAAAGTGACTTGACTTTTTTTACATATGTGCTATCATTATTATAGATTTGATTTGACACTGCGGTAATTTTCAGTGTTGATCTTTCTGAATTATAAAGCATTTGGAGGTATGATTAAATGGATACAATTAAAAAGGTCTGGCCGACAGCTTTTAAGGTTGAGGAAAAGAATGTCTCATCGCTTGTCGTTCAGCTCATTGTTCTGATCGTTGTATGTGCGGTTGTCGGATTACTTATCGGCTTGCTTGCTAAAATCCCGATTTTAGGATTAATCTTCTCAATAATCGGTTCTTTGCTTGAGCTTTACGGATTAATAGGCATAGTTCTGTGCGTTCTGAAGTTCTTGGGCATAGTTAAGTAATACACTGCCCGAACGAGCTGTTTTTTACTCAATATTCATGGCTGAAAGCCGCACAAAATCGCAAGGTCGGTTTGTGCGGCTTTTTTGTGCTGCGCTGACAAAACTATTTGATATAAAAGAAAAACCGATGCAAAAGCATCGGTTTTTTGGCTGCGGCTCTAGGATTCGAACCTAGGGAATGCTGGAGTCAGAGTCCAGTGCCTTACCACTTGGCGAAGCCGCAATAGCTTAGGTTGCCATGTGACTTTGGTTGGGATAGGTGGATTCGAACCACCGGAATGACGGAGTCAAAGTCCGCTGCCTTACCTCTTGGCTATATCCCAATATCGCCCGATCTCAAACAGCGTTAAACACAGCTTCATTATTATATCAGAATCAATTTAAAAATGCAATAGTTTTTTGAAAATTTTTTTGATTTTTTT
>DKWG01000067.1 GCA_002491605.1 Ruminococcus sp. UBA7158 | reverse complement strand
TGCCGAGTTTTGCTCAAGGCTATATTCTTAAAACATATAATCAAACTCTACATATCCAGTTCAAGCGCTCAATAAACAGCACCGTCGCAAAATATCAGGAAAAGAAGGTAATTCACTGATTATTACTAACAGAATATTGACGAATTATAATACAAGTATTGAACATTATTATTTATCATGCTACAATGATTTGGAGCTAAAGCTCCAAATCTGAAAGAATCGCACTTGCGCCGAAGCCGCTCCCGATGCCGTTTCGGCATCAACGCAATTCTTTCGGTTTGTGCGGTAATTATGGCTTAATTATAATGAGCCTATGGCTCCGAATCAGAAAGAATCGCACTTGCGCCGAAGCCGTTCCTGATTCCGTTTTTAGAATCAATTGACCTTTGGACATAAATTGTCCTCTGCGGTGCGGCAGGCATTGATTCGTCGTGGGCGAGCAGCTATATTGATGAAATCTCGGTAAAAAGCATGATTTTGAAAGAGAGGAAGTACGAATAAATGAAAAAGATGAGACTATCCGCATTGCTGATGGCTGTTTTGATGACGGCGAGCGTGCTTGTCAGCTTTTCGGGCTGTGCCGATACGGTGAATGAAGCTGAAAATGACGTCGCAAGAACCATTTATGTCTCTCCAAAGGGAGACGACCAAAACGGCGACGGCAGTGCAGCGTCACCCTTTGCAAGCATTCAAAGGGCAAAGGAATTTGTCAGGTCTATTAAAAAGTCCGGCGGAGATATTGTCGTCGAGCTTGCAGACGGATTCTATCCGCTGTCTGAGACTGTAGTATTTGACGAGCGTGACTCAGGAAGTAAGGATGCAAGGGTTATTTACAGAGCCGCCGAGGGCGCAAAGCCGATATTGAGCGGCGGTAAGATATTTAACGGAACGTGGGAAATAGCAGATGAAGTTAACTGGCTTCCCGATGGCTTAGTAGCCTATAAAGCTCCGCTTGACAGAGACGCCAAGCTTCGTGCTATTTATGTAAATGGAGAGCGTGCCGCTATGACGAGAAGAACCGCAACTCCGTTAAGGGCTGTCGGATTCTATTCAATTCAGGCGGGTCAAGCCGACTGGGCTTGGATATCTACGACCGAGGAGCGCAAAACGGGAAACGTCTTTTCTAAGAACTTTAACCTTCCTGTCGACACACCAAACCCACAGAATATAGAGCTTGAGTCCGGCTCAACATGGGTTAAGGCTACAGTCTGCGCCAAGAACCTACAGTTGACCGACGAAGGCGATACAAGAGTAAACTTCCAGATGCCGTATGCCGCTATAGCTCAGAACTTGGGCTGGAACACTAACTACAGTCCTACTAATGCAAATGACGTTATAAATGTTTTCGAATGGCTGGACAGCGAAGGTCAGTTCTATTTCGACCAAGCTGCGAAGACGCTTTATTACATCCCTAAAAAGGGCGAGGATATGTCGACGGCTGAGGTTGTTATCCCCGAGCTTGAAAAGCTAATTGAGATAAGCGGCTCAGTGCCGAAGAAAAAGTATGCTGAGTATATAATTTTTGACGGTATCACATTTGCACACTCCGATTGGAATCTTTATGAGCTTGACGGCTCATACGGAAACGCTACCACTCAGGGCTGCACAATCTATACAAAATACTCCGATACTTTCTGGCATGATGACCTATACCGTGCTTTCGATGTTGCACCGGCGGCAGTGCACGTTTCTACTGCTCATGACATCGACTTTATAAACGGCTGCTTTGAGCTTACCGGCTATTTGGGTCTGCACCTTGAAAACGATGTTTACGACTGCGATGTCAGGGGAAATCTCATAAGCCACACAGGCGGCGGAGGAATAGTTGTAGGTCATTTGCAGCATATTTATGAAAACGACACCGACAAGCAGCGTGTAAGAGAAACCTCGGCAGGACCGGATAAGGAAAAGTTCCCGTACGGCACAGAGGCTGTTCCTAAGAATATATCTATTACTAATAACTATCTTTTAGAAAACTGCTATTTCTTCCCCGGCAATTCACCTATAACAACCTTCTTTACATATAACCTTACCGTTGAGCATAACTTTGTTTATAAATGCTCCTACAGCGGCATGAGCATAGGCTGGGGCTGGTGCAATTTCGACGGAACCGACGGCTCGCAGCTTCCGGGTCAGCCGACGACAACGTCGAGGTTCAACCATGTAAACTACAACCGTGTAGAGGAGATTTGCTCTGTACTTCAGGATGCAGGAGGAATATATACCCTTGGACAGCAGGGCAACGAAGACTGGTCGGAATCAAGCGAAATGTGCTATAACTATATTAATTGCTTCCGCAAGCCGACTGCTGCGAACGGCTCGAGGATGGTTAACGGCTTCCACCCTGATGAGGGAAGCGCATTCATTCTCTTCGACCACAATGTTGTCACAAATACAATAAGAAACGTCTATGAGCTTAACGATTGGATGAGAAAGCATGACTGCACCGTTACCAACGGCTTCTCAAACAACAATCGCTCGGAAACCACCGCTCCGAACTGCACACTTGAGCAGTATGTCAATGAGGATTATATCTGGCCGCTCGAGGGCTATGAGGTAGTGCTCTATTCAGGTCTTGAAGATGAATACGTTCATATGGTTTCAAAGGACGTTATGCCCGATGATTACTATGAGCTGGCTTCAAATGTATCAATAACCTGCGGCGAGGATCTGCCCAGACGCGGACTTTTAAAAGCGGAGGACACTGTTTGGCTTGCGCCTTCCGGAACTACCGACTTCCAAGAAAGCTCCGTAATGACAAAAGCCAAGGGCAACGAAAAGACAATAAGAATCCCCGACGAAGCAGGGGAGTATAAGCTTTATATTGAATACGCAGACGGCACTGTATCAGGCGAAGGAACGTTTACCGTTTACGCAGGTGAAAGAAAGTCCGCCGTAAGCGTTTCAAACGGAAAGACTTATAATGTCAGCAAGCTTTCACCGCTCATTATTAACGTTAAAGACGGCTACACCGCAGCAGTAAACGGCGCATTGATAGAAGACGGTCATGCTTTAAGCGAAGCGGGCAGCTGGACAATAACCGCTCAGGCAGTCGACAGCGACGATAAGGAAACCGTCGAGTTTAAAACTGAGGTCTTGGCGGCTAACGTCCTTCTTGAAGATAACGTTACAGCTTCACCACAGGGTGAGGTTGCGTTCTCATCGGGAATAAACGATAAGGACGCTGTTATCTGGCTGGCGCCATCCGGTCTTTCTGCGTTTGACGACAGCGACCCGACACAGTCAAGGACAAGCGGCGACAGCTTGAGTATGTCTGCACCCAAGGAAAATGGCGTATACATTTTGACGGTTGTTGACTCAAACGGCAAAATCCTTTCACAGTCGGATGCTAAGGTGACTGTGGAATAGTAAGCTTTTGTTTATAAAATAATTATCAGCCTATGAGTTTTCGTAGGATGATAATTCATGAAAAGATAATGCACCCTTTCGCTTAATTGATTCCGGCGAAAGGGTGCATGGTTTAAAAAGTGTCTAAAAATCATTGATATTTGATATAAAAATGACCTAATAATAACACAATACGCTGAGTTGTCATTGCATTATGAGCTTATTATACGAATGGTTACTTATTAGTTTGATTATACATTTCAACGACTGAATATAAGTTATCAATAATGAATCTTTGCGCATTAATGTTGTAGGTAACGGCGAAGTAATCACCTCTCGGACCGGAGCGCCATTCAAGGATTATTCCAAGATTATCGCCTTGAGTAGTAGGACTTTTTCTTTTTTTACCGCCATTGTCAACAATTATTTCTAACAGCCCTTCTTCAACAAGCCAATTAGTTATGCTTCTTACCTTTAGTTTTTCAGTCGTATTTAAGTCTATTAATGAATTAATTCGATTGGTGATTTCTGTTATGGTAATAGGAATGTCGGAATAAATATATTTATCGCTCAAATCTGCAGGAATGGCAAATGGATTTTTATATTCCTTTTGTCCCGATGTTTTCGAAATGCATCCATTGTTTTCTATTACTTGCCGCAGTATGTTTGATATGTAAAAGAAACAGCGTGATATGCGCACATTGTTAATAATGTCGTCTTCGGAAACGTTGGTATTGTCTAATGGATTTATACCATTAGCTAACTTGTCAATGTACATTTTTGCACGCTTCATTGTTTCAAGTTCAGTCATGGTCATCCTCCTGTCATATGAATTGTAGAATCTATTATTTCGGTAAAACCAAAAGCTTGGAATCCGTATATACTGTCAACAATACATTTCCCTAACAACCCTCGCACAGCCGAATATATAAAGCTCGCTTGGGTTAATGGGCATATATGCCCCGGAGTATTCTAAAAACTCATCCGCAGGCTCGATTACTGTTTTTATCCCAAGCTCCGAAAGAAAGCTGTCGTCTATTCCGAAAGCTTTAGCCTGCGCTTTGGTTAAGCATACGCCTGCGCCCAAAATTTTTGACTTATCAAGGCAGCAATCCTTCATGACATCTTCAATTGCAGACTCGGCTTTAGATCGGATTGCTCCAATACCATCGCCGCTGTCGAGTGTCAGCACTCTTTTTGCAAGGGTCTGACCCTTAACTGTCGCTATCCCGACACACAGAGCGGTGTTAATCAGCCCTACTCCCAAAGCAAACGCAAAGGACGTGTCAATGTCTAAAAGTATGTTTTTTCTTCCTCTTGACTGATCGTTGATATAGCCTGCTTCAACAAGCATACCTTGCTCAAGCATGGAAGATGCCGCTTCTGACACTGCGGACGCCGAAAGTCCCAGCCTTTTACTCAGCTGTGCCCTTGACAGCGAGCCGCAGTTAAGTATTGCTTTTAGAATTGCTTGATTTGCTTTCATTTGACTGCACTCCCGAGCGCTTAATCTCAAACCAGAAGGTAGAACCGCTTCCGACCTCGCTTAAAACTCCGAATCTGAATTTGTGTGATTCCAAAATCTGCTTGACTATTGAAAGACCCAAGCCGCTTCCGACGACGTCACGCTTGGTGCGCTCGTCACGGTAGTACCTGTCAAATATCAGAGGAAGCTTGTCCTTTTCTATTCCCACGCCGAAGTCACGAACCTCAATCCTTGCGGTGTCAGGCTTATTTATCTGGCGTATGATTATCTTTTTCGAGTCTCCGGAGTAGTTTACGGCGTTGTTGATAAAGTTATACATAACCTGCTCAAGCTTTGCTCTGTCTCCGTACAGCTTGACGTCCTCATCTTCTTCAAGTACAAATTCATAGCCCTGACGCTCCGAGAACAGGTGATATTTTTCAAGTATGCCGTTTAAAAATTCACTTGATGAAAACTCCGCCTGTACTATATTCGTGCTTCCGCTTTGAAGCTTTGAAAGCTCTAAAAGGCTGCTGACCAAAACGGACAGACGGTCGGTTTCGTCGATTATTACCTTCAAATGCTCCTCACGCTTTACAGGGTTGTCGCCGGACAGGTCTCTTATCATCTCAGCATATGCTTTTATCATGGTGAGCGGCGTCCTTAAATCGTGAGAAACGTTTGCTATGAGTTCATTTTTAAGCGTGTCGACCTTGGATATCTCCGAAGCCGCATAGTTTAAAGAGTCGGAAAGCTCGTTTATTTCGGCATAAGAGCCTTTTGCAAAGCGGACGGAGTAGTCTCCTGCCGCCATCTTGTGCGCAAGGGCGGTTATGTTTGTAAACGGGCTTGAGAGCCTTGACGACAGCAGCATTGTTATAAACAGTGCGATAAAGAAGGTTATGAGGGTTATAAACACGAACTGTTCTTTCATTATCTCGACGGTTGAGCCTATGGGTTCAAGCGAAGCGTGGATTAAAAGGATATATCCGGAGTTGCCGATTTTGGGCTTGCTCAATACAGTTCCGTATAAAATCTCGTTGGTGCCGTGCTCGTTTTGCGTTTGCAGAAAAATCTGCGAGTTTGGGTCTGAGGTTATCTGATTTCGGTATTCAAATAAGCGGTAGCTGTTTTCACTTGAAAGAATAGAGCTGCTCATCATATAGTTCGAAACCAGAATTTTATTGCCTGCCCAGTCCGTTATTGCTATCGTCATGCCGTTTTCGTAGGCGATGCTTTCAACTAAGGAACGGAATTCCTTGGGGAGCTTTGAATCAAAGCTCGAGGATATCTTCATACTCGCCGAGATAATTTCACGCCGCTTTGAAAGCTCATAGTACTTTCCGAGGGTAGCTATTTGAAATAGCCATATGAGTATCAGTATGACGGCGGTAAACACCGAGAAATAAAGCCATATTGTCGAGCGCAGGGTCGGAGCTCTTTTTTTGGACTCATTTGATGTTGTCAAACTTATATCCCATTCCTCTCAATGTGACGATGAGGTCACGGTAAGGTCCTAAGCTGTTTCTGAGCATTTTGATGTGTGTGTCTACGGTTCTGTCGTCGCCGTAGAAATCGTATCCCCAAACCTCCTCCAAAAGCTTTTCACGGGACATGGCAATATTCATGTTCCTTGCAAGGTAGAAGAGGATGTCGTATTCCTTCGGGGTCATCTGAGCCTTTTTGCCGTCTATCGTAACTTCTCTTGCGGCAAAGTTAATCTCCAAGCCCTTGTATGTGATAACATCCTTTGGCTCGGCCGAGCTGCGGCGTTTAATAGCGACCTTTACTCTTGCCATAAGCTCCTTGGGCGAGAACGGCTTTACAACATAGTCGTCAATTCCAACCTCAAAGCCGAACAGCTTGTCGTATTCTTCGCCCCTTGCCGATAGCATGATAACCGGAACGGAGGATATCTTTTTAATTTCCTTGCAGGCAGAGTAGCCGTCGAGCCTCGGCATCATTATATCCATGACAATGCAGTCAAAGCCGTCCTTGTCATTTTTAACGGCTTCAATAGCCGCCATGCCGTCGGCAGCTTCGGCAACCTCGTAGCCTTCAAACATTGCGTATTCTTTAACAACCTCGCGGATTTTGTCTTCATCGTCGACAATAAGAAGTCTTGGCATATAAGTGATTCCTTTCAGAATGTATTTCAGTTTACTTTCATTATACACTATATAGATAGGACAAATTGTGTCGAAATTATGAAATTTTGCGGATAATTTATGCTTGCATTGATAGAATCGGGTATTAATATTGCTATTTTAAAGCCGCTGTGTTAAAATCTTATAAGAGAGCATGAGTCAAAATTAATGATTACCCGGCAAATAAATGAAGGACGAAGTATATGGAATTTATAAACACTGATTTTTTGCAGGACGGCGAAATAAAGCTTGTCCTCACCAAAACCGCCGACGGCGACGCTTCAAGGAATTGGCTGCCGGCTTATTATTTTGACATCGCCGATATGTCGGGCGAAAAAATGGGTTGGTGCGACTTAAGAATAGGTCACAATAAAAATGTTTACTACGGCGGAAACATCGGCTATACTGTTTTGCCGCAGTTCCGAGGACACGCATATGCCAAAAAGTCGGTTGAGCTGTTAAAAAGGCTCGCCGCTGCCCATGGCATGGAATATTTTTATATAACCTGCTTTCCCGAGAACACTCCGTCAAAAAGAACCTGCGAAAATGCAGGCGGAGCTTTTGTTGAAAATGCCGTTCTGCCCGAGGACAACGATATGAGAATAAAAGACGGACAAGAGCGTGTTTTAGTGTATAGATTTGATTTGATATAATCTGACGACAGCGTGAATCGCGCTTCGGTATATCAAGAACATTAAAAAGCATTACTTTGTCGAAAGGTATGATTATAAAATGTCCAAAACAAAAATCAACAATAAAAAAGCATATAATGAACGTACAGGCGAATATTCGTCGAAATCCGCAAAAACCGCAGAGCAAGCGGTAAGCGTTGTCAAGACGGAATCGGGAGCGGAAAAGGTCTGCGGCATTTATAAAAAATGCTCGGGCTGTCAGCTGATGAACTTAACGTACCCCGAGCAGCTGAGCTTAAAGCAGTCGATGATAGTCAAGCTATACGGCGGCTACTGCCATGTCGATGAGATAATAAGCATGGAAAACCCGTATCACTACAGAAATAAGGCAAGCGAAGCATTTAAGCTGACTTATCCCAACAAAAGAATAATTTCAGGCGTTTATCAGTCCAAAACAGGCGCTGTCATACCCTGTGACGGCTGTCTTTTGGAGAACAAGCGATCGCATGAAATAATAAAATCGTTTAAAAAGCTGATGCCGAAATATAAGCTTTTGCCGTATGACGAGTATTCCCACAAGGGTCTTATCAGGCACGTCATGGTAAGGCGAGCAGACGTCACGGGCGAATATATGGTGGTTATAGTCACCTCATCGCCGATATTCCCCAAAGGAAAAGAGCTGGCGGCAGAGCTTGTTCTGATGTACCCCGAGATTAAAACTGTTGTACAGAACATATCTACAGTCCGGGATAAAATGATGCTCGGCGAGCAGGAAAAGGTGCTGTTCGGCGAAGGAACTATCAAGGACAAGCTTTTGGGTGCTGAGTTTATTATTTCCCCGAGGTCGTTTTATCAGATAAATCACATCCAGACCGAAAAGCTTTATTCAAAGGCAATTGAATTTGCCGACATTTCAAAAGACGATACGGTTTTAGACTGCTACTGCGGAATAGGAACAATAGGCATAATAGCGTCACGGTATGCCGGTGAGGTTATGGGCGTTGAGTCGAATCCTGCCGCCGTTAGAGACGCTGTAAAGAATGCAAGGCTGAATAATGTTAAAAACGCCCGCTTTATTGCCATGGACGCAGGAAAAATGCTTTCCGAGCTTGCTATGAATAAGGTCAAGGCTGATATAGCGATTTTGGATCCGGCAAGAGCGGGATGTGACAAAGCAGCTCTTGAGGCGTTGATTAAGATAAGTCCGAAGAGGATTGTGTATGTCTCCTGCAATCCCGAGACGCAGATAAGGGATGTTAAGACGCTTATATCGGCAGGGTATAAGGTTAAAAAGGTTCAGGGCGTGGATATGTTTCCGTTTACTAAGCATGTGGAATGCGTGGTGGAGCTT